>JBDHGR010000205.1:0-7363 GCA_039589815.1 Gemmatimonadota bacterium
GAACGCAACGCGGTACTACGAGGTCCTTTTGGATCGTGCGATGGGATTCCTCGAAAGCCTCGGTCACTAAAGGGGTTTCGAAGGAGTGAGGTGTTCATGACCATTCGGTTCGAAGGAACCGGCCGAGAGAGGGATGCGCCGCCGACCCAGGAAGATGGAAGTGGGAAAAAACCCCGCTTCGGCCTAGGGACGAAGATTCTCTTTGGCATGATCGTGGGGGCCGGCGCAGGTGTCATCTTCAGGGAACAAGCCGCAACCGTGGAGCCCCTCGGAGACCTGTTTATTCGACTCCTCATGATGGCGGCCATTCCCCTGGTCTTCTTCAACCTCCTGGCGGGGCTCACGGCCCTCACGGACCTTCGGACCTTTGGTCGCCTGTCGGTGAAGATCGTAAGCTACTACCTGGTCACCACAGCCACGGCCCTCACATTGGGCCTCGCGGCGATGCGTTTGATCCGACCGGGAGTGGGGATGACCCTCACCACAGAGGTGGACGAAACCATCGGCGCAGTTCCGGAAGTGGCTGACATCCTGGTTCAACTGATTCCCACCAACATATTCCTGGCCTTCACCGAGGGGAACGTGGCTCAACTGGTGGTCGTGGCCGTCTTCCTGGGAATCGCCACCCTCTTCCTCCCCACCGACCCCCGGGATCTCCTCCGAACCGGATACGCAGCGTTGGCCGCTCTCTTCCGGAAACTGGTGGATGGAATCCTCTGGGTGGCACCCGTCGGTATCGGCGCTCTCATGGCCGTTACGGTGGGACGTTATGGCGCTGAGCTTTTCGGGCCTATGGCCCGGTTCCTTCTGGGGGTGTGGGGAACCCAGTTATTGATGATGGGGGCCTATATGCTCCTCATGGTCCTCTTCACCGATCGGCGTCCTTTGAGTTTCCTGAGAGGCACTGGCCCCCTCTGGGCCACAACGGTCGCCACCACTTCCAGCCTGGCCTCCCTTTCGGTGGCTCTGGAGATGGCCGAGAAGATCAAGTTGCCCAGATCGGTCTATTCGTTCACACTTCCGCTTGGAGCCCAGATCAACAAGGACGGAACCTCCATCATGCTCGCTGCGGTTCTGGTCTTCACGGCTCAGGCGGCAGGTGTGGATTTCACCTTGACGCAGATGGTGACCATCCTCCTGGTGGGCCTTCTCCTATCGGAGGGCTCGGGAGGCATCCCCGGAGGGGGCTTGGTCATCGCCCTCATTTTTGTCCAGGCCTTCAACCTTCCCCTCGAGATCGCAGCCATCGTTGGAGGCATCTACCGGCTGGTGGACATGGGGAACACTACCATCAACGTCATGGGTGACATGGTGGGCACAGCCATCGTCTCCCACTCCGAATCGCGAAACCTCCCATCGAGGAACACCGACTGAACCATGAATCTCACGGAAGCCCGAGAGCTCTTCCCTGGTGTCCAGGGTCAGGTCTACCTGAACGTCTCCCTCAACGGCCTCATGCCCATCCCGGCCCGTAACGCAGCCCTGGCCCCCCTGGAACAACGGGTAATGGGAGGAGCCGTAAAGGAGGAGCTTCACGCCCAGGCGGAGAGAGTCCGGGCGTTGGTGGCCGGCCTCATCGGTTCCGATCCCGTAGAGGTGGCAATCACCAAGAACGTCTCGGAGGGGCTCAACATCTTCGCTTCCAGCCTGGATTGGGAGCCGGGAGACAATGTCGTCTTTTGTCCCGAGCTGGAGCACCCCAACAACGTCTTCCTCTGGTACAACCTCCGGGAAACCAGGGGAGTTGAGGTTCGGGAAGTTCCACCGGAAAATGGGACGATTCCCGTGGACCGACTGGTGGAGGCCATGGATGCCCGGACCCGGATGACAACCGTCTCCCACGTGACGTTCTCTCCCGGCTTGATCACAGATGTCGCCACCCTCTCGCGGGAGGCCCGGGCGCGGGGTGTGTTGACCCTGGTGGACTCGGCCCAGTCGGTGGGATCCATCCACTCAGACGTCCGGGACCTCGGTGTGGATGCCCTCTCCTTGGGAACGCAGAAGAACCTGCTGGCCTTCTATGGCCTTGGTTTCATGTACATCCGGAAGGAGTTGGCCGAGTCCATGAACCCGGTTCATGTAGGCCGTTACGGCATGGACCTGGGCCCCGAAGCCCACGAGACCGCCATCGGACAGGGGCGGCTCAATTTCAAGCCAGGGGCGCTCCGATTCGAGCTTTCCAACTACAACTACATGGGCCTCGCGGCAGTGGAGCCATCCTTGGAGCTCATCCACGCCATCGGTCTGGATCAGATCGAGCCCCACGTTCGGGGGCTGGCCGCACGATTGGCATCGGGCTTTCTGGACCTGGGCCTCCCTGTTGCCGGAGGAGAGCCGGGGCCGCACCTGGCCCACATCGTGGCCGTGGGGGAGAGCGGCGGGGGCCGGCATTACTGCGCGGACGACCCGGCCATGAACGAACTGCACCAGCATCTGACCGATAACGGGGTGAACATCTCGATCCGCCGAGGTGTTCTCCGGATGTCCATCGGGCTCTACAACAACGAAGCGGACATCGACCGGGTATTGGAGTTGGCGAAGGACTGGGTGCAAAGCCGTTGAGAAATGTGCATGGGATTCCCTGGATGGCGGGGCGCATAACGACCGGGCGTGTGATGGCGGGGCGGGACCAGGCGGGGCGGGACCAGGCGGGGCGTATTATGTGGCGATGCGAATAGAGGAATGAGAATCGTTGCCGGGAAATGGGCTGATGTGTCCCTGGTTTCGCCAGGCTCCCGGGTACGGCCCACCAGCGAGGCGATCCGGAGGATATGGTTATCGGAGCTGGAGCCGGATCTTCCCAGGGCCCGGGTGCTGGACCTGTTCGCTGGAACCGGGGCCCTGGGCCTGGAAGCCCTCTCTCGCGGAGCGGCCTCCGTTGACTTCGTTGAGAACGGCAAGGCTTCACTGCACGCCCTCAAGGCCAACATAGCCAAACTCCGCGTGAAGAACCGAACTCGGCTCTTTAAGAAAGACGCCTTTCTCTTCCTGACGACCCTGGACCGCCAGGGGTCTCTGGCTACCACCGGATCCGGGACCATTCGACCCGTCGTCACCCCTGCATACGATGTAGTCCTGGCAGATCCCCCCTACACCTCCAGGGCTGCGGAACGGTTGGTGAAACTCTGGCTCGAACGCCCCTTCAGCCGGACTTTGGCCGTCGAACACGCGACCGAGAAGAGTCTCCCAGGACCGGGGAAGCGACGGGTCTTCAAGGACTCCACCGTCACCACCTACCGGATGCGGGAATAGAAACGCGGGGCCTCCGGCTCGGATGGGCATTTCACCTTCCGAAGGCCCTCAGCTATCATTGTCGAATCGGCTGACCTGTTCTCGAAGGAGCGTACGATCATGGCGTCTCGATGGTTACGAAAAACCACAGCTTGTGGTGCCGTTCTATTGCTGGGCGCCGCTCCCCCGCAATCGAAACCCAACCTCCAGGAACAGGTCAGGGAAACCGAGCGCGCCTTTGCTCGGACTATGGCCGGCCGCGATCATGATGCATTCACCTCCTTCCTCTCAGAAGAGGCAATCTTCTTTGCGGGGCAGGCCGCCATTCGGGGCCGGGAGGCGGTAGCCGAAGCCTGGAAGCCGTTTTTCGACGGCCCCCAGGCACCCTTCTCCTGGGAACCCGATATCGTCGAGGTCCTCGATTCGGGCACCCTCGCTCTGAGCTCCGGTCCAGTGAAGGACCCCGAAGGCAACATCACCGGCACCTTCAACTCGATTTGGCGGAGAGAACCGGACGGGACCTGGCGGGTGGTGTTCGACAAGGGGTGTAGCGCTGATCCGGCGTGAAGATCCGCCTCTCTGGCGGAGGACCGCTCCGTCGTCCGAGCCCCCGAACTCTTTGTAGCCCCCTGGCCTGGATTCCCTCGAGGCAGGATCTTAGGCATCGAACACTCAGCCGAGCGGAGCGACCATGCCTCATCTCACCCTCGAATACACGGCCAATCTAGACGAATGGGCTGCCGAGCCAGGTCTCCTCATTGGCCTCCACCGTCTCCTGGAGGCCGTGGCCGAGATCAAGATCGAGAACTGTAAGAGCCGGTGGCGGATGGTGGAGGAATGGGTGGTTGGTGATGGCGGAGAAGGGTCAGCCTTCGTCCACTTGGACATTCGGTTCCTGGAAGGGCGGACCCCGGAGGTAAAACATGCGATTGGAGCCGGGGCTGTGGAGCTACTTCATGACCACTTCTCTCCGGCCGCAGGGGGATCGGAGCCACTGGACCTCCAGCTCACCGTAGAGGTTCAGGACATCCAGCGAGCCACCTACTTCAAATACCCACCCGGCACCCTGGGGCCACCCTCCCTCTCCCTGGTATGAGGAGAGGGTGAATGGGCTCTTCTTGGGCTGATCACGGACTTCAGGATCCCATCGCTGCATTCCGGAAATCCTATCCAGAAACCTCACCCACACACTTCTCCCGAGCTCCGGGCCGAGTGAACCTCATCGGCGAACACACGGACTACAACGGGCTCCCGGTCCTCCCCATGGCCCTTCGGCAGGAAATCCGGATTCTGTTCTCACCGAGGGACGACTCCACGATCCGGGTGACCAACAGGGAAGAGGAGTTCGGCCGGAAGGAGTTCCCCCTCTCCACGAACATTGCGGCGGACCTGCCCGGGGATTGGGCCAACTACCTGAAAGCCCCCTGTCAGGCTCTTTCCCAGCGCTTCGGCCCCTTGAGGGGTTTTGACGCCCTCGTCAGCTCAACCCTTCCCGTTGCCTCAGGCCTTTCCTCTTCCTCGGCCCTGGTCATCGCCATGGGGCAGGTGGTATTGACGGTCAACGACCTTGCTCTGCCGACTCTGGACTTCGCTGAAGAGATGGCGCGGGCCGAACGGTACACCGGAACCCAGGGAGGGGGCATGGACCAGGCCATCTCGGCGGGGGCCGTGGAGGGGCATGCCAGCCGAATCGAGTTCGATCCCCTCCGGATGTTCGAGACCCCCATCCCGTCCGACTGGCGGTTCGTGGTGGCCCACACCCTGGTTAGGGCCGAGAAATCGGGTCCGGCCCAAGAAGCCTATAACACCCGAACGCGGGAATGCGCGGAGGCCTTGGGTATCATGGGCCCCGTACTGGAGGGGAGCGGCGGCTTTCCGGAAACGGTGACCGGACTGACTCGAGGAAGGAAACCGGCGTCCTACCCCCAGCTTCTCGACAGGGTCTGCATCCAGGATCTGGTGGATCTCGGCGAGACACACCTGGACGGGAACCTCATGAAACGGTTCCGCCATGTGGTCACCGAGGGCACCAGGGTCTATGACGCCGAACACGCCTTGAGGAGGGGGGATCGTCTTACCTTCGGGCTCCTCATGAACAGCTCCCACGAGAGCCTACGGGCCGACTACGAGGTAAGCTCGCCCGAGCTGGACCGGCTGGTGGAATTGGCTCTGGATGCGGGTGCCTCCGGAGCCCGTCTCACTGGCGCGGGGTTCGGGGGATGCACTGTGACCCTTACCGACCCAGGACGGCTGGACGGCGTCGTGGCAGCACTAAACGAGGGCTATTTCCGGGAACGTGAGCTTTCCACACCTCTCGAAGAGGTCCTCTTCGTAGCCGAAGCGTCAGGAGGGGCTTCGGTGACCGAGCTCTGATTCAGCCTAGGTTCAACCGGGCCCCGCCACCGTCAGATCCCCACCTTCGGGAGGACCCGGAAGATCCCGGCCATGGCGAATCCAGCGATCACAAGGCAAAAGGCCCCTACCCCGACGTTGCCGTACAGAACAAACCCGGTTCCGAAGAGAGCTCCGTAGACCGCCGCCAGACCAAGGAACCAACCCAGGAACCCGGCCGCTACCCCACCTGCCTCTGGACCGGGATCCTGGGGGCCGAGGCGTAGGACCCTGCGCCACCCGGCACCGAATGGCCGGATTTCCGAGTAGTAGGCCCTGAGTGTCTCTTCCGCTGCCGGAGTGGTGAGGAGGGTCACCGCCACCCAACCGATGGTCGTGAATACCACCCCCAAAACCAGTTGGAGAGATGGATCCAGAGCCGGGAATCCCAATGCTGTATGGAAGAACTGAAAGTAGAGGGCCACGAGGAAGGAGATCACCATGGCCGCCACCTCGCTCCAGGCGTTGATCCTCCACCAGAACCAACGCAGGAGAAAGACCAGCCCGGTTCCAGCGCCGATCTGCAAGAGGATCTGGAAGGCCTGGAAGGCATTCTCCAACCACAAAGAGACGATTCCGGCCAGCACTATGAGGCCGACCGTTGTCAGCCTCCCCACGGTCACATAGTGCTTGTCTTCCTCTCCATCATTGATGAACCGTCGGTAGAAATCGTCCGCCACATAGGAGGCTCCCCAATTCAGATGGGTGCTGATGGTGGACATGTAGGCCGCCGCAAGAGACGCCACCACCATGCCCAGAAGGCCGTGGGGCAGAAACACCAACATGGCCGGGTAAGCCAGGTCGTTTCTGACGATGGAAGGATCCAGATGGGGGAAGGCCACCTGGAGGGAATCCAGGCTCGGGTACACCAGAAGGGAAGCCAGGCCCACCAGGATCCATGGCCACGGCCGAAGTGCATAGTGGGCCACCGTGAACCAGAGGGTGGCGCCCATGGCCTCCTTCTCGTTCTTGGCCGCCAACATCCTCTGAGCCACATAACCGCCACCCCCGGGCTCCGCCCCCGGGTACCACGTGCTCCACCATTGGACGGCCACCGGCACGATGAAGACCGTCGCTGCAGTCCGCCAGTCGGTGAAGTCAGGGAGGAACGAGAGCTTCCCCTGAAGCTCGGGGTTGGTCATGAGTCCGGTGAGCCCCCCCACCTCGGGTTGAATCAGTGCGAAATAAGCCGCGGCCACGGATCCGACCATAGCGATGACAAAAAGGAGGAGGTCGGTCACGACCACGCCCCACAACCCAGATGTGGCCGAGTAGAGGACCGTCACGGCCCCAGCCAACAAAACCACCTCATACTTCCCAATACCCAGGAGCACCCCGCCGATCTTGATGGCCGCAAGGGTGACGGTAGCCATGATCATCACGTTGAAGAAGACGCCCAGGTAAAGGGCCCGGAACCCCCGAAGAAAGGCGGCTGGCCTCCCTGAGTACCGAAGCTCATAGAAGGCCATGTCCGTGAGCGCTCCCGACCTCCGCCAAAGCTTGGCATAGAAGAAGACGGTGCACATCCCGGTTATCACAAAAGCCCACCAGAGCCAGTTCTGGCTGACGCCTCCTGTCCGGACCAGGTCCGTCACGAGATTCGGCGTATCGGTGGAGAAGGTGGTGGCAACCATGGATGTACCCAGAAGCCACCATGGGAGCTTTCGTCCGGCCAGGAAGAACTCATCGGTCCCCTGTCCGGCCCGGCGGGCGAAAAACAACCCTACGGCCAGGACAATGG
>JBDHGR010000206.1:0-7363 GCA_039589815.1 Gemmatimonadota bacterium
CACCTCATCACCAGCGACGTATCCGAAGAGCTCATCATGGAGATGGCCGGCGTGGAAGGGAACGCCATCACCGCCGTGAAACAGGCCATGGAAGAAGAGATCGCCGAGAAGCAGCGGTTGGCGGAAGAGGCGGCAGCGAAAAAGGCAGCAGCGGCTGCCGGGCCCTCTTTAGCAGACATTTCACCTGATGAGATGTTGGACCATATCGAAGCCATTCGGGAGATCCTCGATTTTTCCGACGTAGAACAGGAGATCAGGGTCATGTGTGAACAGAGCGGCATCCCAAAGGATCTGGTGGAGATCGCCGTCTCAGACCCCGACCAGCTCGATGATCTGGAGGCCGAAGCAGAGGGCTAACGTGGTCTGAGGTCCGGAAAGATGAAGGCCCCCGCCCAGCGACGGGGGCCTTCTTGTTCTGCCGGCCAACCCAGTCGGGACCAAGCCGCCGCCCTTCCCGAGCTACAGGGTATTAGGCGTCCGACTTCTTTGGCCCGTTGACCAGTGCGTCCCGCACGTGGTCCACGATCAGATCCACCTCGGCCGAGGTTACCTCAAAATGTGGCGTGAAGCGAAGTGAGTTCTCTCCCCCGTGGATCACCCCCACACCGTGGAACCGCATGTACTCTTCCAGGCTTCCAGTCCCGTAGGCTTTGTAGACCGGATCCAACTCACAGGAGAATAGGAGGCCCGTCCCTTGGACCTTCGTTATTGGGCCGCCCAGCTCGTCGGCCAGCGCCTGCAGCTTTTCGAGGAACTCATGACCCCTGGCGACGATGTTGCCCCTGACCTCGTCCGTCACCATCTGGAGGACTGCGAAGCCCACATCCATGGCACGGGGGTTGGCCGTCATGGTGTTCCCGTAAACCCCCGTCCGGTAGAGGCTGGCTGAAGGCTCCGTCATCGCCAGTATGGAGAGAGGGTACTGTCCACCGTTCAGGGCCTTCGAGTAGGTTTCCAGATCTGGTGCCGCCAACCCCTCGAACCCTGGATAGTCCACCACCGAGAGATCACCCGTTGCCCGGAGCCCTGCCTGGATGGAGTCCATCAGAAGGACGGATCCGTGGGCTTCGGTGAGCTCCCTGGCCACCGCGTAGAACCCAGGCGTAACCGCCATGCCTGGATTTCCTTCACCCATGACCGGTTCCATGAACAGGGCCTCGATGAAGACACCCTTGCTGTCGGCTTCGGCGAAGGCAGCTCGTAGGGCGTCCACGTCATTTGGCTCCACCGTGATGAGGTCTTCACGGTCCCTGAATGAGGCCAGGTGGTTCCTGTACGAACCACGGGTGGAGTCGGAAAACTGGGCTGGGCGACCGGTCCGTCCATGAAAACCGCCCACCAGAGATAGCTTCTTTACCGGTTTCCCAGCATGTCGAGCACCCACGTCCGTCATGAGTTTTGCGTTGATGTCGGCGATGCGCGAGGCCACGGAGACGGATTCCGAGCCGGAGTTCATGGCCAGGAAGTGCGTGAAGGGGCAACCGTCGGGCCGGTTTCGTCCGATCTCACTCTTGAGGGCTCGGACCAGCCGGAGCTGGCTCAGGTTGGAGGTCATGACGTTGGCCATGACCTGGGGTTTGCTCATGGCCTCGATGACGGGGGCGGGTACGTGCCCGAACCCCAACATCCCGTATCCACCGTTATCGTGGACCACCGCACCCTTTGTCGTCACGATCCACGGGCCCCGGGCCGCCAGCGCTACATAAGGATTCACCGCGTCGTGGGCATAGAAGTTCACGATTCCGGATTGGATCGCTCCGACCTGGTCCGATTCGTCCATGACCATGAAGCCGGGGAATTCCGCCTTGAGCACGTCGAACTGCTCCACGGCGGCTTCGACCGCCTCGACAAGAGAGGCGTCGAAGGCGGCTAACCGGTCCAGGGTTCCATCGGGAAGGCCCAGGGTTGTGCGAGCTCCGCCGGCAGAACGAATGGAATCGAGCCGTTCTATGACATTCATGACCATGACATCCATGACTGACACCTCATGAACAAATGGATAAAGGAAGGTGAAATAAGATAAGGGATTACTCGAAGGCTTTCAGTACCTCCCGAGCCAGATCCCACCGATTGAACCCCTGTCGGCCGTAGTCCAGGCCCCGTCGGACGATGACCAGGTCATGTGAGGGGACTACAACTACAAACTGGCCCCGGTTCCCCGCAGTGGAATAGGCGTCCTTCGGCACGTCAGTCCGGTTGTCGGGCACGAGCCACCATTGACCACCGTACTGGTTTCCTCTTTCGGCCGTGGAAGGAGCCGGGGTCCGGACGAACTCGATCCATTCTTCCGAAAGGAGCCGCTCGCCCTTCCACATGCCCCCCTGCAGGTAAAGAAGGCCAAAACGGGCCAGATCCCGTGCGGAGGTGTAAACCTGGCTGCTCAGGATGAAATCACCGAATCGATCCACGCTCAGGAGTGTGTTTCGCATTCCGATCCGGTCCAGTAGGGCCCGACGGGGAAACTCAAGGTAGGTTTTTGGATCTCCGAGGGCCTGCTTCATTGCATAGACCGCCAGGAGAGTCTCGTAGTTTTCGTAGTCCCAGTAGGTGCCCGGCTCCCTGAAAAGGGCCCGGCGGCGGGCACCCCGCTCCGAACTGGCCCCGGCCCAATAAGCCATACCAGACCCGGTTGCATACTCGAGACCGGCGTTGTCCACCGGGTACAGGCCGCTGGACATATTGAGCACATGCCGAAGTGTGATTTCCGCACGGGGGTCAGCTTCGGGGGAGGCGGCGCGGGGCAGCCAATCGAACCCCATGGGTTCGTCCAAGGCCAGGCGTCCCTGGTCGGCCAGCATGCCGATGAGGGTAACGCCGATGCTCTTGGCCGTGGACCAGGTCCGGGTCTTCGTGAACATGTCCACCCCCGGGGCATACCGCTCGTGGATGATCTTCCCCTTGTGGACGATGAGAAGGCTCAAAGTGACCTGTTCTGGCGACTCCCGTTGAAAAGCCCAATCGGATGCCGCCGCCAAGGCGACTGGATCCAACGAGGGAGGTATTTGTAACTGTCCTGTCAAGTCACCATCGGGCCATGGGATGGTGGCGGGATCCCCGGGCGGCGGGGCCATGGCCAGGACCGGCAGGCTGTTGATGTCGTCCCAGCTCTGGTCCGGGGCCATGATCACACACCCCAGGCCTTCTCGGAAAGCCGCCCGCATGGTGGGGACGTATCCGTCCGCCCCGATAGCGACGGCTCGGCGGTCCCAGTCCACCACATAGTCTCCCCCTTCCGCCGTTCCAATTGGGTTTCGGAGGAATGCCAACTCCTGCTGGAAGACCTGGTCCAAGGTCCGATCGGATGTGAAGAGCCCGCTGCATGTCAGAATCGCCTGCTGCCCTCGGTGAATCATCTCCCTGTTGAGGGCCCAGTAGTCGTAGGTCTCTCTCTGTTGGGCGGACCCCACCTGGGGAAGGTTGACCGCCAGGGCGAAGAAGAACATGAGAAGTCGATTCATGGGACCACCCCCATTTGGGTCGGTGTCGCATTTCCAGGGCCGGTCAAAGTCAAGGGTCCAGGCCTCGTTGAAAGGTCAGGTGGGGGATGATAGGGGGATGCGGGGGCATAACGCGAGGGGAGGCCTTTCCTCGACCGAATCCCAGGAGTCGGAGTAATCCGGGAGATTCCAAGCCAAGACCCGGACATGGAGGGAAAAGAGAGTGTCGGTGCCGAGAATGATCGCGATCCGGAGTGTGTTACCGATTCCACACCTGGCCGCGCTGGGGTTCCTCTTTGGGGCCCTTGGGTGTGCGAGTGGTGGCTCAACCAACCCCTTCTCCGAGAGCACGGCCAGGAACGTGTACCTGTTCCGGGTGGAGAGCCAGAGCTCATTCGACGTTTCCATCTGTGCTGATCCCGGAAGCGAGTGCCTCGGGATCGTAGGCCTCCCCGGATGGCCCAAGCCCGGAAACCCCTGGAGGGTGACGGCCAGCCTGTCACCGGGCTAGGAGTACCCCAACAGGACAGCCACGGCCAGGGCAATGGATCCCACCACCCAGATTTTGACCATGAAGGGTATGACGAACCGGACCCACTTGTCGAAGGGGACTGCTGCCATTGCCAGGATCCCCACGATCACGGCGTTTGTGGGGACCAAGATGTTGGTGAAGCCGTCTCCAAACTGGTAGGCCAGGACTGCCACCTGTCGGCTCACCCCGACCAGGTCGGCCAGCGGGGCCATGATGGGCATGGTTACATAGGCCTGGCCGCTCCCAGACGGAATGAAGAGGTTGGCGAGGCTCTGAACGAAGAACATGCCAACGGCAGAAAGGGCACCGGGGAGCTCCTGGAGTGGGACGCTGATCCCGTGAACGATGGTGTCCACCACGCCGCCCTCATCCAGTACGACCTGAATTCCCCTGGCGACTCCGATCATGAGTGCGGTGGTCGTAAGTTCCGCCGCACCTTTTCCGAACTCGATGGCCGTACGGTCGGGGCTCATCCTGGCGATGGTGGCCAACACGATGGCCAGGGCCACGAAGAGGGCGCCCATCTCCACCAAGTACCAGTGCCATTGACTCAAGCCGTAGATCAACACCACCAGGGAACAAACCACGCTGCCCAGGACCCACTTGTGGGTGGACGTCATGTCGGGGTGGTCGGCGTAGAAGCTGGGTAGGGTCGTGTCGTCCACGGGAGCGGCGTCCGCCAGGAGACTGGACGAGGGATCGCGCCCCACCTTCTTAGCATAGGACCAGACGTGGTGGACTCCGATTGGGAGGAAGACGCACAGGAGAATCATCCGATACCACAACCCGGAAGCCGGTTCCAGACCGGCCACGTCCTGGGCGATCATCACCGTGAAGGGGTTTATGGCCGCCACACCATACCCGATCCCATATCCCACAGCCATGATACCCACGGCGACGATCGCGTCGTAGCCCAGGGCGTGGGCCAGGACGATGAGGACGGGCACGAACGGAAGGTACTCCTCGGCCATCCCGATGGTACTCGACCCCAAGGCGAACACCAGGATCCCACCCGTAACCAGCCAGAAGGGCCGGTTCCCCAGCCGTCGAAGGAGGGCTCCCAGCGCCGCGTCCACGGCGCCCGACGCCCGGAGGACCGCAAAAGCGCCTCCGATGATGAACACGAAGAAGATGATCTCGTGGGCGGCGCTGAACCCTTCGGGAATGGCGGTGAGGAAAGCCCATGGGGAAAGAGCCCCTGCTCCCGGCGTGAACTGAAAGCTGCCCGGGACCACCTGGAGTCTTCCCGCAGCGTTCTCCACCCGTTCGAAGGCTCCAGCCGGGAGCAGATACGTAAGGATCTGCGCAAGCACCACCATCCCGAAGAGGAGAACGAGAGTGTGGGGGACCTTGAATCGGTTCTTCGTCATTTTTTGATTCCGTTCGGGGAGAGTCGGCCGCCAACTTAGCATGCCGGAACGGCACCAGAAACCGTCCGTTCCCGTCGGGGAAGACCCACCGGATCGTCAAACTCGTTGGTTCTGACAATTCCCTGACGCTCTGGCTCGGAACCTTTCTCCCGACCCGAAGTAGACAAGATCCATTCCCTGGTTACGGTCGATCTTCTTTCAACGAACGGCTTCAGGGAAGTGTCCCAAGGGGCAAAACAGAGGCTTTCCCAACCCTACACGGAGTCCAGATGCGGGCACCGCGGTTTTTCTTTTTTGCGCAGATGTCGCCGTGGCGACTGGCGGACTCGAGGCCGCCGGCACCGGGATTCGTGGCCCTCGATGCCCGGTCCGGAGCTTCCTGCACGCTCCGCGGCTCTAGGTTTTAGGAAGAGCCCCCGTGGAGCTTCTCTTCTCCTTCCTCTTCAAGTACCGACTTCTCCTCTTCGCCGAGGGGGACCTGGTTTTCCGGACATCCTGGCCTCTTGTCTTTCTTCTCCTGCTGGCTGTCGGAGGCGGCGTGCTGGCTGTCGTCAGTTACCGCAAGCCGAGGGGAAGGGCAGAAACCCTGGACCGGGCTGTCATGGCCGTCCTGCGCCTCGGGGGATTCGGAGTCCTGGTCTTCGCGCTGTTACGGCCCACTCTGGTCAACTCCTCCACTGTTCCCCAGAGGAACTTCGTGGGTGTTCTCCTGGACGACTCCCGTAGCATGACCCTTCCTGGGAGTAACGGGGAGCCCAGGAGTGCCTTCATCGACGAGCAACTGGATCCGGAGGAGGGGATCTTGCTCAACGCCTTGGAGGAGCGATTCGCAGTTCGGGTTTTCCGATACTCGTCCGCTACAGATCGGGTGGAGGTGGCTTCGGACCTCACGTACGATGGCACCCGTACAGATCTGGTGGGAGCCCTTGACCGGGTTCGGGAGGAACTGTCGAGCGTGCCCCTGTCCGGAGTGGTGGTTGTCTCCGATGGAGCCGACAACTCCGGCAAGTCGCTGGCCGAGGCCATGGTGCCTCTCCAGGCAGCGTCCATTCCGGTCTTTGCAGTGGGTCTCGGAGAGGATGCCCTGGACCCGGATATTCAGGTGGGGCGGATTTCCGCGCCTCGGAGCGTCCTGGAAGGCACGTCCCTCCTGCTGGATGTGGTGGTGTCTCAGCGCGGCTTTGCCGGTCAAACCCTCCCTCTCGTAGTGGAGGACGACAACCGTATCCTCACGGAGAGTGAGATCCAGTTCGAGGCTGATGGAGAACCCACTGTGGTTAGGGTTCGCTTCACTCTCGAGGAGGTTGGCCCAAGAAGGATCCGCCTGAGCATCCCGGTTCAGGACGGAGAGAGGGTCTCCCAGAACAATGAGAGGAGTGTGGAGGTCGAGGTAAAGGACGCTAGCGAGAAGATCCTTTATTTCGAAGGAGAGCCCCGCTATGAGGTGGCATTCCTCAAAAGGGCCCTGGCGACCGACGAGAACATCCAGGTGGTGGTTCTCCAGCGGACGGCCGAGGACAAATTCTACCGCATCGACGTGGACGATGGGGAGGAGCTGATGGGTGGCTTCCCCACGACAAGGGAGGAGCTCTTCAAGTTCCGGGGAGTGATTCTCGGTAGCGTGGAGGCCAGTTACTTCACGCACGACCAGCTCACCATGATTGCTGATTTCGTGAGCCGTCGTGGCGGCGGTCTCCTGATGCTCGGAGGGCGTTGGGCCTTCGCCGAGGGAGGGTACCAGGGGACCCCCGTAGCTGAAGCTCTCCCAGTTGTTCTGGGCGACCCGTCCCTGGACCCGCATGCTGCCTTTTCGGAGGTGAAGGTGAGGCCTACCGTGGCTGGGCTCGGCCACGTGGCTGCCCAGATTCGCCGCGATGAGCAGGCCAGCGCCAGCGTTTGGGATAGTCTTCCGCCCCTTTCCATCATGAACCACATCCGAGAGGTGAAGCCCGGAGCCACGACTCTCCTTTCGGGGCAAAGCCAGGGAGGGGAGAGGGTTGTACTGGCATACCAAAGGTATGGCC
>JBDHGR010000207.1:0-7341 GCA_039589815.1 Gemmatimonadota bacterium
GACCAGATCGCTGAACCGTGGGCTTGACCGAGGTCAGCGAGGAAAGGCCTGCCCCCAGAACCGAGGCTCCCCAGTGTGAAAGAGAAGACCAGTGACAACAACAACACGCCGATGGCATAGTCCCAGTAGAACAACTGAAACCGCCACTCCTTGCTGGCCAGTTTCTGGGTGTTGGCCCAGGATCCCCAGCACAGCATGGTGACAAAACACAAGAAGACCGCGATGGGATAGGAATCGACGATCAACACTTCTAACCTCCGTCCTTCTCAGAAGCGGTCAGGGCTTGGGGCTCCCGGACCCCATGGTTGTCATGTTTCTATCTGAACACGACCAGGTAGGAAAGCGAAATATCGGTTCCCGTCGACCCGCCCCCACTCCCGTCCCGGTACGCCTCGCCCCGCACCACCACTCGCAGTCGGTGCTCTCCGTCCTCGAGGCCGAAAGCATGCCATACCGACTCGGCACCTTTTGGGGCTCCTTCATCGGGGTACACGTCGACGGTGCTGTGTAGCTCACCGTCGAGGTAGATTTCGGCCGTGCCCCCTGACGGCAAATAGGTCCCTGCGATGATAGCACCGGTCCCCTCAAAACCGATGGTAGCCTCGGCCCCTTTGGTGCCCGTCCGGCGCCCCCGCCGCGGTTCACCCTCCCAGTCGTCACTGAACGTCCAGCGAGGATCGTCGACTGGAACCCTTTCCACCGGGGTCCCGAAATCGTCCCATAACTCAATTTCCACCGGGATGGGCCTCTGGGTCTTTACCTCGATGCTGTCTCCATCGACGGATCCGCCGTGGCGCTCCACCAGAGCGATAACCCGGTCCATGGTGCTGGCGACGATGGTGTTGAAGGTGTAGTCCGTATAAGAGAACTTCTCGTCGGCGATGTCATCGATCCCACTCGTGAACTCGTCTGGAATTCCGCTGTATCCCAGCACCACACCCAGGATCCCAGCCGCGCTGGCCGGATTGCAGTCAGAATCCTGGCCGGCTCGGGTGGAGATGGCCATCGTCTCATAGAAATCTCCTTCACCATATAGAAGGCCCAGGGCCACATAGGCGCCATTGATTTTGGCGTCGATGTTGAACGGGCTCAGGGCGCCGGCGGGACAGGGTTCACCACCATCCCACTTTTCGTCTATGAGCCGCCAAACCTCCGTCCAGTCGTCGGGATGCTGCTGTGACCATACGAGCACGTCACCGATGAGCAGGGCATATGGGCTCTCCGGCGGCAACGTTGCCAAGCCCGCCTCCACGATCCTACGGGGATCGCTCTCGAAAAACGCAGCAGAGTACATGCCGCTCACAAACACTCCACCCAGGATGCCGTCGCCATAGTTCATGACCCTCCCGGCCCGAAGACACATATCATTCGAGGCCTGGGGCAACCCGGGACTCATGAGGCCGATGAAGTCGGCTTCGATTTGGAAATCGATATCGTTAGCGTGGGCGTTGTATTCCGGCGTCCCGCTTAACGTCGCCGGTACTCCTCGCCTCAGGGCCCTCCGGGCAGCCAGGTTCGCGTGCCAAAGGCGGTACTCCGCCTCCCGGAACATGGCGCCGAAGTCTTCGGTGGTGGCATCCAGACCCTTCTCGTCCAGCACAGCCGCGAAGGTCATGTCCACATACAGATCGTCCTGGTTCAGGGTGCCAGCCACCATCTCCGGCCGCCAGGCGGGGAGCTCTTCCTCGGGGATGATCCGGCCCAGATAGCGGAACTCAGTCGGCGCTCCGAAGCTGACCCCGATCATCTGGCCGGCCCAACCCCCCCGGATTTTGTCTTCCAAAGCGGACAGGGATTCTCTCTCGTAGGCATCCTGATCCTGTTCACATGCCGCCGCGGTCCAAACCATGGAGAGTGCGAGACCGGCCAACACGATGCGCGAGGTCATGTTCTTCTCCTCTTTCCTTCACCCAGGAAAGGCCAGGGTCGACAATGCAAAGGAATGCTCTTGGAACCGGCGATGAAAGTGGGGCTACCGCCCCGGCGAAGGCCAGCCCCTGAGGATCAAGACTCCCGTTTGTTGGACTGACGCCCGAGAAGGCATGCATGGAAAGGAGTACTGGGGACGTGAGCTGACTTTATCCATGGCAATCCAATATGGCGTAATGCTGCGGAGAATCTCCAGGCGCGAGTTTCCCCGTTATGATGCTTCTTCTGGGTAGTCGCGTCACCGACGCGAAGTGTGGTCCAGATATCCTCCGAGGGGATCGGCGGCTGAGGTGGCCAGTGATTCGAGGTAGATCACCGTGGGCTGGTAGTACGTGATGCCCGTGTTGTAGGGAGTCTGGTCATAGAGACTGAAGTTGTAGCTGTCCAACGAATAGAGGTAATCCGTGGTGATGACATGGTAGACGCTGTCGGCCTTCAAAGGGGTCCCGTCGCCATGGAGATACCCACCTACCGTACTCATCCCTCCCACCACCGTGCTGGGCCGAAGGCAGTCGATCACCTCGGCACCGGTCAGCTCCAGCTCCACCAGAGTATTCTGGAAAGGCAGCACACCGACGACGGTACCCTTGGTGATGTCCCCGGCCGGGAGCCCCTGGCGGATTCCGCCACTGTTGGTCATGACGATGTCGGCGGTGGGGTTGACGAACAGCCAGGAGTCGGTAATGAGGTTGTAGAGGGCCGGGGTTCCGTTGGGTACGGCTGATGCGGCAAAGCCAACCACCTCCGATAGCTCCAGCGCGGCAGCCTGTTGCCAGGTTTCAACCACGGTTTGGACGGTTGGATCCGGAGACCCACCACTGTTGGACCGCACCGAGCTCCGGAGCCCGGTGACCTCGCCCGTTTCCTCGTCGAGCTCGATGGCCACCCTTCCATAGTGGGCGAACTGCCACCCAGCGACCACCAGGGCCACGTCTTCCCGGACCTCCCCCACCGTTTCGTTGCAGTGCCCTCCCGTGAGAAGGCTGACGCCCAGGTCTCGCACGGTGGCTAAGAGGGGTGTCATCTCGTCATAACAGATGTGGGCGACGACGATGACGAGGTCTGCGCCGCCGTTCCAAGCCTGTGGAACCCACTCTTCCAGTGCCTCCTGGTACGGTATGAAGTCGTAGCTCTCCACATAGGTCGGGAAGGTCGTCCAGGGCGTGGACATGGAGGCCAGCCCCACCAACCCGACCCTGATGCCGTTGACGTCCTCGATGACGTAGGGAGTGGCGAAATCCGGGGGGGTGTTGGTTCCTTTCAGGCGAATGTTGGCGGCGAGAAAAGGATACTCCGCTTGGGCGATTCGGTCCCTCAAACCAGCGACGGTGAAGTCGAATTCGTGGTTACCGATGGCCGTTCCGGCGTACCCCATGGCGTTCATGACGTCAACGGTGGACTCGCCCCGGAACCACGTGGAAATCGCCGGACCCGTCCAGTTGTCTCCGCCGCTCAAAACCAGGTAATCACCGGATTCGTCAAAACCTTCCGTGCTACGCCATAGGCCCATGAGCTTCGCCGGGCCATCGGTCTCCACCACATCTTCGAGCCACCCATGCTCATCGTTGGTGTAGAGAACTATGAGAGTGCGTTCGGTGGAATCTGGACCGGAAGAAGAGCTCGAGTCACAGGAGAGGGGACTGAGGATTGCCAGGGCAAGGATGCCCCAACCCGCGCTCGGTCGCATCCGTCTCTTTCTAGACGCCATGGGCAGCGTTTTACCTCATCGCTTCAGATAGGCCCTCAGATCTCCGACGTCATACTGCCCATTCTCGTTCCCGTGGGAATCCAGGTATTCGACCTCAACAGGTGAAACACTGGGTCCCGAGGTCAACAGGAACGGGCGAGCCAGGTTCGGGCGGGGAATCTCATGGGTGGAGAGCCTGATAAGAGCCGCTCCTCCTGACAGTGAGATGTCGTAGATGGTCACCGGAGACTCCGTACCGTCCGTGCGGCGAGTAGAAGGATAGGTGCTGTTCGTGAGCCTTCCCGGCCCTGCCACACCCCAAGCATCCCCGGCCTCCCCGCGGTTCCCTCCGTTCAGGAAATTCCGCCGGAGTGTGTCGTTTCCGTCAGCCTCCAGGAGCTCCACTCTGTACTGCTGTGGGCAGGTGTCGCAGGGCCGGTTGCCCGGAAGCTTCGGATCCACGTGGTAAACCAACACGCCCGAGCTTGGCAGATCCTGATCGAAGCCCTCCTTGGTCCGGTATTCAATCAAGAGGTATTCCGTCTGGCTCGACGGGGGACCCGGCTCCAAGGGGACCTTCAACACCTGCTCCCCTGATTGGACTGGTTCCAGGGTGTATTCCTGGTCCAATACATCTCCAACGAGCTCCAGAGCGCCGAGCCAACCGAGGCGGTCCTTTTCCCACGCACCCAGGTGCGTGGGGCGAACCCATGCTTCGCGATTCATGGTTCCACAACCCCACGACCCGGCCGCCATCAGGTCCCAGCATCCCACGACCCATCGGCGGTGCTCGGGCTCGAGGCCCTGGGAGCGGTCATAGAGGTCAGGGAGTCCCAAAACGTGGCCGAGCTCGTGGGCAATGGTAGTGGCCTTTTGTACGTTCAACCCCCCACAATCCACAGCGCTCTGGATCGTGTAGTCGTTCACCACGATGAATCCGCCATTCGCGCCGGAATCGTCTGACACAAAGGGCTCACCCTCGTTCCAGGACTGGAGGCGGGACCGGTGTGGCCAGATACCCGGGCCACCACAGGAGGCGGATACTTCAAGGAACTGGAACGCCACAGCGTCGACCGTTCCATCATCATCCCCGCTATTGGGAATGCCGTCAGGGCCGTCGTTGTCGAACCGGCCAAAATCGACGGTGCCGTCCACCCCCTCCACCATCTCCAGGAGAAAGGCACCCGTCTCTGAATCGCTACCCAACCCGTAAGAGTCCCCCACGGCTTGAGCCAACGTGATGCTGGTCCGCACCCAGGGAAGGGCTTCCCCCGTCACGCTTAATCGCCCACCGGACGCCTCCTCATAGAACTCACTCAGCGTTCCGAACTCGCTGGGGCCGTCGAACAGAGAGTTTTGAAGGTCTTCCTGGGACACATGGGGCTCAGGCGAATCGGCGAAAAGACCTTGGATCAGGATCACCGGGAGAACGCCTGAGAGGGGAGAACCCCTCAGGACGGCCGAGGCGGCCTTGTGGATCCACCCGTCGGATATTCCGAAGAAGTCTGGCTGCTCTTGCACTCGCTGGAAGTAGGCTGAGGGCAGGGGCCGTGTATTCACCTCCGACACCCAATCGACACTCTGGGCCCGGGCAGATGAATAGCTGACGGAGAAGGCCACCAGCCCCAGGTTAAGAGCGGTCCATACGCGGATTCTCACGGACGACTCTCCTGCTCCGGCCCGGGAAAGGAGTTCTCGCCCTCGACGCGGACCTCATAACCGGAGAGGGAGGGTCTGAGATGGTTTTCACCATCCGCGACCTGGATCACCGCCACTTGGGGAATCTCCGCGACGTCTTCCGTCCCCACCCGGAACCGAATCTCCCCTGGGTCGTCCAAGATCACGACGACCCGTGAGGTGCCCCCGGAGTGCTGGTGGAACACTTCGCCACCGGTGGTGATGACGAAACCGAGGTCGATTCCACCCGTGATTTCGAATACTGCGGATCCTTCCGCCCCGTTGGGTGACACCAGTGTCGCCGTCAGCGTACCGGGGCCCTTCGGGCCGGCGGGCCCCGTAGAGTCACATGCTCCCAAAGCCACGGCGAGGATGCCCAAGAGAGCTGTTTGGTGAATGCTCCTCCGGGGTATCATGACCGTGGTGACCTCCTTACCAGGTGGCGACCCATCCCCCTCCGCGAATGTGGGCGATGGCCCCATCGATCCTCTCTGCAAGGTCCTCCGGGTACCAGTGTCCGATGTCAGGGAACACGTGGAATACCAAAGGTACCCCCTGTTCTTTCATAATATCCGCCATCCGCCTCTGCTGATCCAACCGGCCATCCATTTCGGTGGTTAAGAGGGTGCCGCGGATCCCTCGCCGGGACGCACCCCTCACCTCGGCGGCAGAGAGGTTTTCCGGCATGGCCGGGCAAAGCACCACGAACCCCTGAACCGCCAGGGCGTCTTTCAACACCACCTCAAGTGAAGCCACCCCACCCGAGGAGAAACCACCCACGATCACCTCCTGGGTGTTCACGGAATAGTTTTCCACCACCTGATTGAACGCGTGGGTGATTTCCTTCAAGGTCAGGTCGATGTCCTCTGTCCAGTTATATCCATCCATGGCGATGAGCTGGGTGGACTGCGGGAAGGCCACGATGAACTCCTGTTCCAACACCGGGGATTTCCAATTGGGCATGAAAATGTCCACATTTTCCCCGCCCCCGTGGAGCGCCAGGAACAGCGGGTACTGCTTGGCCGGATCATACCCTACTGGGAGGACGACCTCCAGGCGGGGCTCTACCAGGATCGTAGCAAGGGCCTTCGCCTCCTCCACCCGAGCCACGATCCCGTTCCATCCCGGGTGCTCTTTCATCGGGTCCCAGGTGGGATCCAGGAAAGTGTATTTCCCGTACCAGATTCCGTGATCGAGCCCGTATTCCAGTGCCTTCATGCTCTCATCGAGGGTCCCCATCCGGAGGTTCATCAGCGCCAGGTTGACACAGTTGGCCATGAGGTGGTCGGGATAGACATCCAGGGCATCTTCCAGGATCGCGGCGGCTTCGGCGAACTTTTCCTGGCCGTAGAGCTGCACCACCTCAGCCCGCATCTCTTCATAGGTCTGATCCTGACCCTGCAGCGGTCCCGGACTGCCCAAGGTGACCCCGGAAGTAACAAGCACGATCCAAAAAAAAGACTGGGCAACCGAATCCTGAACCGATCTCCGCATTGCTTACTCCCAAGAATGCTGTGTCGAGGGTGGCTCAGCCTGTGGATCCCCCTCTTCCGTAGATCTGATACGATTCCTTGATGGGCATGGTTACCCTCCTGAAAGAGGCCACGGCCTTTGTGCCCAGAAGTGGAGAAGCCCCCACCGAAACGAGCGGCAGGGGCCTCCCGGATCGCAGGGAAACGGAGCTTTCAATCAGGCGTCGGGCCAGAGCCACCCAAACGCTCCCGCCGTGAGGAGGGCGTAGATGAAAGCATCGAACAAGTTCTTGAACGTCGTGCTCCAGGCTTGCTTATACCAGATGGATCGTTGCATGTGGGCCAGTCCGTAACCGACGAACGCGGTGCATCCGGCGAACCGGAAAACGGAAAGATATTCGGCACCCCCTCCCACCGCTCGGCCGGCGATGTATGCTGAAAAAACACCGACGTGCAAGCAGTACACGAACCACTGGATCATCTGAGTCCCCATGGCGAAGGGGTCCCCGGACGGGAGAACGGTCATGAACCAGACCGGCCCCTTTTTGGCCTTCGCCTGGAATTCCTCTGACTTCA
>JBDHGR010000208.1:0-7307 GCA_039589815.1 Gemmatimonadota bacterium
CGTAACGGCCGCGAGGAAGTTCGATCCGGATCAGGGCGTGAAGTTCATCAGCTATGCGGTTTGGTGGATTCGTCAGGCTATCCTGGCCTCTCTGGCCAACCATGGACGGGCGGTCAGGGTCCCGCTGAACCGGGCCTCCGACCTGGCGCGGATCTTCCGGGAGAAGGAGCGGCTCAAGCAGGAGCTGCGGAGGGAGCCTACCGCAGAAGAGCTGAGTGTAGCTACAGACCTGACTCCCGAACTGGTGGAGTCTCTTCAGACGCTCAATGCTGCCGAGATTCGCCTGGATGCTCCCATCGGCGACAGTGAAGACTCTCAGCTGGTGGAGAGGTTCATCACGGAAGAGGCTTCCGAACCCGAGTTGGAGGTGGAGGGTCGTCTCCTGGGTGAGGCCATCAGCGAGGCCTTGGAGATCTTGGAGCCCCGGGACGCAAAGGTGCTCCGGCTCTATTTCGGCCTTGAAGGAGAGCGGGAGCATACCCTGGAGGAGATCGGCAATATGCTTGGGGTGACCCGGGAGCGGATTCGTCAGCTTCGGGACCGGGCACTGCGCCGATTGCGGGAGGGGAGCAAGGGGGCGGCTCTGGAGTCTTTCGCCGCCTAATGGGTCCCATCTCGCCGCCCTTCGGGCGGCTGAGCTCGACCGCCTTCTGGAGCCCTGAAGTTCGAGGGTTGCCGGAGGGCGGTTTTCTTTTGTGCCTGGCCCCCACGGACGGTGGGAGGGTACGCGGGAGCCTGGCGACATGAACGGCACGGTCTTCGGTAGCCACGGTGGGGTCTATCGGGTCCACCTGGACTCCGGCGAGGCTTACGACGCATCTCTCCGAGGACGGCTGAAGCAGGAAGCCCGGACGGGGGACCGGGTTGTCATCGGGGACAGGGTTGAAGTAGTGACCCGGCCAGACGGTTCTGCCACTATCGAAACCGTCGGGCAACGCCAATCCCAGGTGGTGAGAAAGGGTCCCGGGGGCCGCCGCCCCAAGGTGGTTGCGGCGAATGTGGATCGGCTGGTGGTGGTGGCTGCCGCTGCCCGGCCGGAGCCCCGACAGCTTCTTCTGGATCGCCTCCTGGTCATCGGGGAGGCTGACGATCTGGATCCGGCATTAGTCATGAACAAGATCGATCTGATAGCGGAAGCTCCGGGTGCCGATCGGCCGGCGGGAGGCAGACATGACGGGGAGGCTCATTTTTCCCTGGTGCTGGCTCGACTTTATCGGGAGGTCGGATACCAGGTATTCGAGACGAGTGCTCTCACCGGGGAAGGGCTTCCGGACCTGAAGGACCTCATCTGCTCAGGCACCTCGGCCCTGGTGGGCCCGTCGGGGGTCGGTAAATCCACTCTCCTGAACGCTATCCAACCGGGCTTGGGATTGAGAACCGGTGAGCTGAGTCACAAACAGGGCCGGGGACGGCACACAACCGTGTCTGCCCGTCTCATTCCCCTGGCGTGCGGGGGAATCGTAGCGGATACGCCTGGCTTCTCGGACGTGGGAGTTTGGGGCGTGGACCAAAGGGACCTAGAAGGGTGCTTCCCGGATTTCCATCCGTTCCGGGAGGAGTGCCAGTTCCGAGGGTGCAGCCATCTCCACGAACCGAACTGTGAGGTGCGGGCCGCCCTGGAGAGGGACCAGATCGAGGCGGGCCGTTTTGAGAGTTACCGAATCCTGGTTCAGGAGGCTTCCGGTTCGCCGCAGGGGTCCTGAAAAGCCACGGACCAGCCGCCGCCTTCCTTGTCCAGGGCGGCCCACCATCGGGAATCGGCGCCGTAGACCTCCAAGAGCAATTCTTCCTGTCCGTCCCCGTCCCAGTCCATCTTAGAGAAATATCGGGGCGATCCCTTCCCTTCTTCCTCGACTCGACGATACCAGGTGAAGGTCCGGTTGAACCGGTTTCCCTGGGGTTCTCCAAGGACCAGGAGGGAATAGGACGGATCAGGCGCTGGCCCGACCTCCATCTGATCCTGGAAAAGGAAGCTGCCAACGATGGACGGCGATGGATCGGTTGAGAGCTGGAAAACCTGAAGGTCCTGCCGGATGTTCTGGAGGGTAACAGGCCACTGGGCCCTGAGTTCGTTGAGGGCTTGGCCCCCGAGGTTCTGAATCGCGGTCTGATGGGCCCGCCCTGCTGCGAAGGCCTGGGAGACCCCGTAGGGCTCCTGCTCACCAACCCGCTGTTCAAGTGCCAGGAAGCGCTCCGCTGCGGAGGCGCTGGGGACGATTTCCATGTGGCCCATGGCCTGCGCTCTGGGGGAGCAGTAGTCCGAGGTGGTCCCGAGAGAAGATGAGACGGTGAGGGTACCAACCCGTGCACCCTGATGGAACAGGGTGAGCTTTTGACCGGGCAGAAGCCGCTCTTCGAGGATCTGGTCAGCAAGCCGAGTTCCGGCTTCTCCCGCGGGAAGGGGCTGGAGTTGTCCGTTGTTCAGCTCTGCAACGGGCACGACCAGAGCCGAGTCACCCTGGCGGACTCCTGCGTAAAGGAGGGGGCCGTATCGGAATCTCAACGGACCACTCTCCGGTTCGGGTCCGAGAGCCCCCGGTTGGGCGGCCAGGCTGTCTTCAGGGGGGCCTTCCAAACTAAGGCTCATGCCGCCGAATGACACGTTGTCGCATCCAAAAGCGGCGGTTAAAATCCCAACCACAAGAAGCCAACGGGGTAATCTCTTGATCATCACTGCCTTTCGATCTGATTCGGCATGCCGGGGGGAGTCCTGTCACCAGAGCAACGATGGCAACGCATTCCTTGATCTCCTCCTGGCCTGGCTCAAAGCTAGGGCGCGCTTGTGGCGGATGCAAAACTCGGGAGAACCATGGTCAGCGAAAAAAAATTCCGATCGGTGATGGGGCATTTCGCCACGGGTGTGACCTTGGTTGCCTCCCGGGCCCCAGGGGGGGACGCCGTTGGTTTGACCGTAAACGCTTTCACCTCCGTCTCCCTAGATCCGCCTATGGTGCTGGTCTGCCTCCACAGGGAGGCGGACGCCCATGATCCCCTCCTCCAGGCCGGTCACTTCGGCGTGAGCATCCTGACGGACCATCAGGATGACCTGGCTCTCCGCTTCTCCAGAGACGACCCGGACGAACGTTTTCCCGGGTTGGAGGTAGTGGAGGGGCCTCTCGGGAGCCCTCTGGTCCGCGGGGCCTTGGCCTGGATGGAGTGCAGGATCCGGGAGGTTCATGCGGGTGGGGACCACTCAATTGTCCTAGGTGAGGTGGAAGAGTGTGTGGCTCACGACGGGGAGCCTCTTTTGTTTTTCCGGGGGACCCTCACGGGCCTGAGCTCATGACGATGACGAGGCGGGGTTTGGGATTATTGCCTCCACTCCTTGCGGGGGTGGCCGGGGCCGTGGCCCTTGAAACCTCGGCCGGACTCCTGCTTTACGCCGATGACGGCCTTCTGCCGGCCCTCACACTCATTCTCACCGTAGAGATGGGGGCCTTAGGTCTGGGACTCTGGAGTGCTCCTCTTCCCGTGGGTGGCGGAGCAGTCGAGCAGATTCGGCGCCGATGGATCTTCTGCTTGGTCACTTTTGCCCTTGCGTCGGCCCTGGGGGCTGGGCTCAACTTGATCTCGGATCTACCCGGGACGGGGATCAGCCAGGGTGTGGGCCTGGGCTTTTTGGGGGCCCTTCCCCTCTTCTCTCTGGGCACTCTCCTTGGGGCCATGGGTCGTCCGGACAACCTTGGTCCGGGGGCAATTCCCGCTGTAGGCCCCCCTGCCGTAGTGGGAGCAGGGATCGGCTTCCTTCTTTCCGGCGCCGTCCTCCTTCCCAACACGGCTCCCCACACCCTTTATCTCTTTTGTCTGGTGATCCTCTCGGGCGGGGCCCTCCTTCAGGGATGGGTCCTCGATGCCCGGATTGTGGTGGAGGTTCTGGAAACCGTCTCGGTTCCGAGAGGGGATCTGCGAGCGGAGCGACGCTTTGTCGGGAGCCCTCGAACCGAACTGAGGCTGCTTCTGGAAGGGGGCGTCATCAGAGGAGTTGAGGGCGCGGAGGGCGAACCGGGACTAGCCTGGGAGTCCGCAGTCCTGGAAGGGTTGACGGCGGAAAGGATCCAACCAGAATCAGTCCTTTATCTTGGAGGAGGAAGCGGGACGCTGATCCGCCATCTTTCTCAACGGTTTCCTCACGCACGGATGCGGGTGGTGGAGAGGCATCAGGAGCTGGTAGGCCTGGCAAAGTCTCACTTCGCTCCTTGGGACGGGTGGGGTGAGGTGGAGGTGATTGTGGGGGACCCGCTCGCGAGAGAACCGGAACGCGGGAGCCTCTTCTCCGTCACAGTGCTGGATTGTGCCGCCTTGCCGATTCTCGGCGGGGTCCCGTGGATGAGGGAGGCGGATTGGCGCTTCCTGGCGGGTAGCCACGAGCCGGGGGGTGTTCTCGTACTGGGAGGACTTCGGTCTACGGATGGTGACCTTGGGGGTAATTCGACGAGGGTCCTGGGCGAGGTCGCCGGGGAAGCCGCTGGCTGGTTTGAGAGTGTATCCCTCTACAGGAAGGCTCCGACTCGGGACGGAGGGCGGCTGCTGCCGGAGTGGGCGGGGAGCACCGAGTTCTTCCTTCTTCTTTCCACACGGGGTAGGACGCCATGGCCCGCCTTCTTGGCTGGCTTCGGCCTTCACTCCGAGAATGGGGACTGAAACCGGTGCTCCTGGTCCACTTCTCTGATCTTCACCTGGGCCACCGAGCCTATGAGAGGGCGGAGCGTGGAAAGAACGTACGGGAGCGGGACGTAGCGGAGGCGTTCCAGAGGGCTGTCCATGAGGTCATCAAGCTGAAACCGGATCTGATCTTCCTGGTGGGGGATATCTTCGATCGCCCAGATCCGTCTCCCGGCGCCCTCGTGGCTCTCGCCCAGGGCCTGGAGGCTATACGTGGCGCAATCCCGTCGACGCAGATCTTCATGGTGGCCGGCGCCAGGGACACGCCCCGTCCCATGACAGACCCCGGAGCCCTGGCGGCTCTGGATCCATTCCCGAACGTGGAAGCGGTGACGGGGCGGGCCCGATCCGTCTTTCTCAGGGATCTGGAAACCCACCTCTTCCTTGTGCCCCACGGGGCGGTGGTGCGTCGGCCCTACCCCGAGCTCCGAACTCACCCGGAGGCGCGATGGAACCTCCTGCTTGCCTATGCCGGGGTGGCCACAGGGGCCGGGCCCGGCCTTTCACTGGATCCGGAACCCTGGGATTACGTGGCTTTGGGGTTTCTCCATCAACACCAACAGGTGGCGCCCAGGATATTCTACCCGGGGTCGCTGGAGCGGGTGGGGCCGGAACCCTGGCGGGAGGCCGCCCAGGAGAAGGGATTTCTCTCATTCGACCTGGCATCCTCCACGTCGCGTTTCCATCCGATTCCAGGGAGGGCCGTGGTCGCTCTGGCTCCCATCAGGATTCCCAGGAGCGAGGCATCGAAGTTGCCCGGAAAGGTGAGGGAGGTCATCGGAGAGGTGCCGGGTGGAATCGACGGGAAGATCGTCCGTCTCCGAATTGAGGGACTCACGCCGGAAGTGGTGAAGCGGGAGGATCAGGGGCTCTTTGCCGAGCTCAGAGACCAGGCGCTGCATCTGGCCATCGAAGTGGATGACTTTCAGAACCTGGCCGACAACAATCCGCTGCCCCTGGTGACCAGGGATAGAGGATTCGCCCTTCGTGTGCTCCGGGAGCGGGTCAAGGAGGCGGGAGGGGAGGTAGAGGGCCTGGGATCCATGTTGAACGAATTCACGGATGGGCCGTCTCCGTCCATCGACGCCCGCGGCCTTGAGGAGGAGCTTCTCATTCAGGAATTCCACGGCTCGGATCTCCCCTTCCTGGGCGAGGTCAGCATGGAAGCCAAGGAGGGCCTCCTCGGGTGGATGGGGGGCGATGGGAGGACCCTCCAGGCGTTCGCCAACACCCTGTTGTGGGGAGTCGGCATCAAACCGGAACTCCCAGGTGCCGCCGAGGAAGGGGAGGACGAGAAGGCTTCCATCGCACTTCGCTTAGGCGGAATCCGGGAGGCGAGCTTTTGGCGGAGGAGTGGGCTGGCCCAGCGCGAAACCAGGGTGGATGGCCCAGGCGATTCCTCCCAGGAGTGGGGACTGCCGGCAGAAGGCATGGCCTTGGCCTGGTGTGGGGTGGGGGGGGACTCTCCGGAAGACGTTCTCGGCGGGGGAGAGAGTCTCTTGGCTGCAGCCCGCGGGGTTGAACAGTTGGAGGACCTTCTTTCGGCTCTCTCGGAACGCTATCCAGGGCTGAGAAGGGACCGGGACTTGGGAGATCTCTCGGCGCGAGATTACGGGCGATTGATGCTGGAGTCGGAACTTGCGGATTTGAAAGCTCAACTCCGAGCGCTCGAAGACGTGCCGAGACGAGTCGCGGATCTGGAAACGGAACTGATGGACCTCCGGGCCAGTGTGGCGGAGATCGGGGGGGACCTCGGCGCCGAGACCATGGAATGGCACCGGGAACGACAGGACGCCGAGACCCACCTCCAGGCCTACCGGGACCGTGGACGGGAGCTCAAGGAACGGATCCGGAAGCTGGAGGCCCTGGGTCCGGATAGCCCATGCCCCACCTGCGACCGTCTGCTGGCCGAGCACTTTCAGGAAGTCCTGGAAGAGCTCCAGGACGAATGGGAGGCCCTGGTTCAGGACGGCCAGTGGTGGCGCCGGCGTTGGGAGCAGCTAGAAGAAAAACCTCAGGAGCTCATCAACATGGAGGGGCAAGCGCACCTCTTCAACGCCCAATTCGAGGATTGTGCGGAGCGCCTGGAGCGGGCCCGTTCCGCCCTCCGGGAGATGGACGAACTGAGAGTGCGGGAGAAGGAGGTGAGCGATCGCCTGGACCTCCTTCTGGAGGAGGCGGATGAAACCGGAGCCTCCGCGGAAGAGCTGGCAGCTTTCAAGGATGGGCCCGGAGAGATTCCTGAAACACCGCACTTCGCCCGACAGCTCCACGATCTGACCCTGGGCCTCGAAGGGGAAATCGGCAAGGAGTGCCGGACCCGCCTCCTCAACCGGGCGGGTCGACGGTTGAACCGCCTCACCGGAGGTCGGATCCTGGGGTTGGAAGGAGAGAACGAAGAGGGGGGAGTCCAGTTGGTGGACGGCGGCGGATCTGCGGGGGTGGAGGCCGACGAAGATCGGGCGGCGGCCGTCGTGGCTCTGAGGATGGCATTGGTGGAACTTCTTGCGGAGGACTGGAACCCCATCGGGTCCTTCGTGTTGGGGGATCCCTTCGACCGGATGGGCGGAGAGGACCAGCTTCGCGCCCTAAGTCTTTTGCGCAGAATCCTTGCCCGGATTCCACAGGTCCTCCTGCTAACTCGG
>JBDHGR010000209.1:0-11763 GCA_039589815.1 Gemmatimonadota bacterium
CATCTTCAGCGGGGCTCCCTGGGAGCAGGCCGTCGGTTATTGCAGGGTCCTTAAGGCCGGGAACCTGGTATTTGTTACCGGGACCGCACCGATTGACCCCGACGGAGCCGTCCATGCCCCCGGCGACGCCCGGGCCCAAGCGAGGCGATGCCTCACCATTATCCGGGAATCCCTGCAGAAGCTGGGCATAGGGATGGAGTCCGTGGTCCGGACCCGGATGTTCACCACGGACATCGACCGGTGGGAGAACTACGGAGAAGCCCATCGGGAGGTTTTTGGTGATCATCCCCCGGCCACGACGCTGGTGGAGGTGGCCCGTCTGATCCACCCCGACATGCTCATCGAAATCGAGGCAGACGCGGTGGTGGAGAAAGGATAGCCCTCGAGTCCACGGGATAGCGTGGACCCAGGAAGGATCAGGGCCTCAATGAGAATCCATCAGGTCGCGCCGGACCTCTTCCGCCTGGCGCTGATGCCGCCGGATCACACCAATGTATATCTGGCTGGTGGCGTTCTCATCGACGCCGGTACCCGTTTCGGCGTGAAACGGATCCTGTCGGCCCTGGCAAGCCACGGACTTTCGGCCCACGCGCTGACCCATGCCCATTTTGACCACACTGGAGGCAGTTCAGGAATATGTGACGCCCTTAGGCTCCCACTTTGGTGTGGAGCGGGTGATGAGGAGGCTGTATCGTCCGGGAACCTGTCGCTGATTCTCCCCAAGCCCGACGGCCTCCTGGGGAAGCTCCAGCGAGCAATGGACCTGCCCGGGCTTCCGGTGGCTAGAGTCCTCAGGGAGGGGGATGAAGTGGGAGGGTTCATGGTGTTGGAATCCCCCGGCCATACACCGGGCCACCTGGCCTACTGGCGCGAGAGTGACGGCGTTCTGATCCTGGGCGACGTCCTGTTCCACCGGAATCCCCTGAGCCTCCGGCCCGGCCTGTCCGAACCGTTTCCTTGGGCCACGACCGATCCCGAAGCCAACCGCGCATCAGCCAGAAGACTGGCTGCCCTCAACCCCAGCGTAATCTGTTTCGGACACGGGGCCCATCTCACTGATGGCACACAGTTCTGCGAGTTTGTGGCGACCCTCCCGGATCCCTGATGGCCTGGTCCAGGCAGGCCCGTGAAACCTGAGGACCGGAGTTTCGTTGTGAGGTGAGGGGCGGGCCGGGTAGGCTTAGGCCGGCGGGATCGGCGATTTCACCGACAATTGAGAGGCGGGAACCATGGGTATTCTGTCCTGGATGATCCTCGGACTTCTGGCTGGAGCCTTGGCAAAGTGGATCAGGCCCGGCGAGGACGGGGGCGGTTGGCTGAACAGCATGTTCATAGGGATCGGTGGTGCCATGGTGGGGGGTTTCATCGGCTCCGCCTTGGGCATAGGAAGGGTAACCGGCCTCAACCTGTGGTCTCTCATGATTGCCACTGGCGGCGCGCTGGTACTCCTCTGGGTGATGGGTAAGATTCGCTCCTGAATCGACCGGGACTGCCCGTGAGGTGGTGACCGGGCGCTTGGCAAAAAGCAGACGAAATCGAGGCTTTCATGGGGTCCTCTAGCCCTGAGGGACGTGGGCGAGGGGCCCCTTTGCCAGTAGGTCAGTTCTCATCGGGAAGACCACCCATCGTCCGGCTACTTCTCCCAGAAGTGACTCTTAATCCCTATACTCCTCCGAGCCCCTGAGGAATCCAGTCAAATCGGGAGAACCGTCATGCTAAAGAACATGCGTATTCTGGTGGCGGCGGCGTGGGTTGGTTTGGGATGTGGAGGTCAGGTACCGGGGGGGCGGACGGCGGAGACGGGAGAAGGACTGAAGGTGTTCATCTCGGTTGATATGGAGGGAATCGCAGGAGTGATCACCGGGAGCGAGGTCAGCAGCTCGGGACCGGAGTATCAGTACTACCGGGAGCTGACAACCCTGGAAGCCAGCGCCGCGGTGGAGGGGGCCCTGGCGGCAGGGGCTACGGAGGTCGTCGTTCGGGACGGGCACGGAGCCAAAAACAACATCATCCCCCATCTCCTTCACAGAGAAGCGAAGCTGCTTCGGGGGGTGACGGATCGGCCCGAGAACATGATGCTCGGGCTCGATGACAGTTTCGACGCCGTGGTCTTCATCGGTTATCACGCCAAGGCTGGGACGGAGCAAGGGATCCTTGCCCACACGTCCACCGGAAATGTGATCGATTTGGCCATCAATGGGGTGTCGCTTCCGGAAGCCGGCTACAACGCCGTGATTGCCGCTCTCCACGGAGTCCCGGTTGTCTTGGTGGCAGGGGATAACTGGATTTGCGATCAGGTGACCGGGTTGTTCGGCGACGTCGCTACCGTTGAGACCAAGATAGGGATGGACGTTGCAGCCTTGGGCCTACACCCTGAGGTGGCCAGGGAGAGGATCAGGGAAACGCTGACCTCCGCGTTGAGGGATCTAGGGCGGTTCGAGCCTTACAGGCTGGAGCCCCCCTATGAGATGGTCCTGAAGGTGAGGCGGGAGAAGCCCCTATACCCCGGAGCGGAAATGACCGGAGAGGGAGAGATCACCTTTTCCAGCGTGGACTTCCTGGAGGTCATGGACGCCTTCAACGCCATGAAGTAGCTGGAAAAGGGGCGGAAGCCCGACTCCCCCTTTTCCCAGCGGACAAAAAGGAAGGCCTCATCGAGCCGGGAGGCCTTCCTTTCTTGTATGATGCGGTCTTCAGGGCATCACCGGCCCGGCGGTGTCTTTCTCGGTAGAAGCTCATCACGCATGGCGGCATGGTACGCGAAGGTGGCCATGACAACTGCGTTGATCATCATGTCCTCCGGGACCAGTCCGTCCACGACGTCCATGTTGGTGTGGTGCCGATTGGGTCGGTAGTCGATCCGGTCCTGAATGAACTGCCAACCGTTCAATCCAGCCCGGTCGAACGAGAGATGGTCGGTGCCGCTCGTATTTCCAGGAGCCAGCGTCTCGACACCGAGGTCGTTCAGGGGTTTCATCCACGCCTCGAAGATGGGCTTCACCAGAAGGTTCTCCTGCAGGTAAACCCCTCGGAACTGCCCCGTACCGTTGTCCATGTTGAAGTACCCCGAGAACTGGTCATACGCCGGTTTCTTCCCGACCTGCGGGTTGCCGAAGTGTGAATTGACGTACTCCCGGGACCCGTTGAGACCGCCTTCCTCGTACGACCAGAATGCCACGCGAATCGTCCTACGCGGTTGCACCCCGATGGCCTTTAGAATGCGTGCGGCCTCCAGGGCGACTGCACAGCCTGAGGCGTTGTCCACCGCCCCCGTTCCGCCATGCCACGAATCGTAGTGCCCGCCAACAATCACGATCTCGTCGGCCAGGTCGGTTCCCGGAATCTCACCAACGACGTTGTAGTAGTATGGGTCGGAGTTCTCCACCCGGTTCCGCACTTCCGCCTCGAGCGTAACGGGGATGCCCCGCTCGAGGATCCGGTAAACCCGGTTGTAGTGCTCGGTGGCGATGTCCACTTCCGGAAGGCTGTTCATGGTGCCTTCGTAGCTCCGGTCTCCCCGGCTGTCTTGCCTGCTGCCGACGAGGAGGACCCCGTCGTCCCCCCGGCCACTCCCGATATCCACCACAAGGGCTACTCCCTCCGCCTTCAGGAACTCGTCCAGATCGGCCCGGGAAACGGTCTCCCCGGCCGTCGGCCCTTCCCGGAGGGCGACAAGCTGGGCCATGGTCATGCTCACCGTCTGACCCTGTTGACCGCCTGCCCCGACCGATGTTCTCGAACGCCCGTCCAGATACTCAGCCGTCATTCGTATGGCATCGGGTGTGAAACGGGGTTCCGTCGCGAACGGTGGTGCGATCAGCACAATCTTCCCGTCCAAGGTCCCGCGATACTGGGCGAGGTCAGCCTCCGTCTCTACCTGTACAATGACGGCATCCGCCTCGATCTTCCCGTTCGTGCTGGAGGTAAAAGCCTTCGCATACCCGATGATTGGCTGGTAATCCGGAGCGATCATATGGAGCGATGTGTACTCGTTGTCCCAGTTGACGCCGTGCTCCCCCGCCCGCTCAAGGACGATGTTCTCGAGACCGACCTCACCCATTTTCTCCTGCGCCCATTCCTGGGCTTTCCTCATGCTCGGCGAGGCGGTGAGTCGCGGCCCCAGGACGTCCGACATATACCCGACGATATCCATCACCTGCGACCGCTGCAGGCCCTCATCGCGAATCTTCGATACGACCTCCCAGTCTACCTTCTCCTGGGCTCCCATCCCGGAAGAGAGCATAAGAATCAGAGCAGACATTATCGGGAACACACGCAAAACACGCATTGGACTCCTCCGTTCGAACGGCGGGTTGACGGCTCCGGTCAGAGAAGGCTACCAGGGCCACTGCCAACCGACTTAACCAACCAGATGAAGGATGGGATTTGGATAGGATGTGGGCAACAATCAGCCGTTGGCCCCCTCGACCGTCGCCCGGAGGATGCCGAACTCTCGCCTACCCGGCCGCCTCCCACTCCTCCCGGGTTGCCATCGATTTCTGATACTCCATCATCATCTTCCAACCCTGCTTGTTCACGAGCAGAGCTTCGAAAACATCCCGGTCTCGTGGGCGGTGGTCGCGTCGGATAGTCGCTGGGTGAACCGGAACTCGACGCTCGCCCTCATCTTCCCGGCTTTCGTGTCCACGAACCCCTGTTTCCATCCGTCCAGGGCTTGGGATATGGGATAACTGGTTCCCGAAAGCCCGGACACGAGGACGGCGTCTTCATGGTAGGTTGCCGCGTAACCTTCAAAATCCCCCTCAGCCACCGTTCGCGACAACTCCGCCCAAAAAGCATCGAGGTCGGCCTGCCCAACATCATCAGTGCCGAAAGCCGTCTGCGATCCGATCAAGAGGAGCGCAAAGACCAAAGAAATCCTGAGAAGGTTTTTCATGACTTGATCCAGTCAGAGTGAGTCCGGAGCCTGGGCGCCGGAGTGGCATTTCTTCACGGAAGACTCGAGGACGGCCCGGACGCGAGCGAAGGCCGAAATGGGCATCTCTTCACGGAAGATTCGAGGAAAACCCAGTGAGGTTTTGGCCGCCCGGGATCCGGCAAGAAAGCTGGGGCGGAGGGTTTCCCGGGTCCCACGATTCCGCAGAATCGAGTGGAAGGAGATGTCCTGAAGGCCAGGCCGCCTATGGAATCACCTCCCCCCTCACCAAATCCTCAAAACTCTCCCGCTCCCGGATCAGGTGCACCTCCTCCCCATCGACCATGACCTCGGCAGCACGGGGCCGGGCATTGTAGTTCGACGCCATGGAGGATCCATAGGCGCCGACATTCCTGACGGCCAGGACCTCCCCACCCCTTGGAAGAGGGATTGAACGGTCCCGGGCAAGAAAGTCCCCGGTCTCACAGATCGGACCCACCACGTCCACCACGGCCTCTTCTCGGTCCTTCTTCTCCACCACCGGCTCGATGGGATGGAAGCCTCCGTAGTGGCTCGGGCGAAGTAGATCGGTCATCCCGGCGTCCGTTATGACAAACGCCTTTCCCCCCGAACGCTTGATGGTCCGGACTTGGGTCAGAAGGATCCCCGCCTCCCCCACCAGGAGTCGGCCAGGCTCCAACACCAGGCGAAGACCGGAGCTTTTCACGACGGGCAGAAGAGCATTGGAAAGCGCTGAAAGATCCATTCCCGCAGACTCGGTGGGGATTCCGAAGCCCCCGCCCAAGTCCACGTATTCCAAGGGAATCCCATCCTTGTTCAGGAGATGAACCACTTCCAGGACCTGCCGAAGAGCCCGTTTATAGGGAGCCGGATCAACAATCTGGGAGCCGATATGCACGGCGATGCCCCTGGGCCGAAGGTGGGGACGAGTGGCGGCCCAACGGTAGAGACCCACGGCGACGGGCACCGGAAGGCCAAACTTGGTCTCGGCGTGTCCGGTGCGCGTGTACTCGTGGGGGGTGGGTGCTTTGATATCCGGATTGATGCGGACTCCGAACGGGGCTCGGGCCTCGAGCTCCGTGGCGAGATCATCCAGTCGGTGGAGCTCGTCGGTGGTTTCCACGTTGAAGGAGTAGATCCGGGCGTCCAAGCCGGCCTTCAACTCATCGTCCGTCTTTCCCACCCCGGCGAAGAGGATCTTTCCCGGAGTGATCCCCGCCCTCAGAGATCGGAACAGCTCCCCCCCGCTGACGATGTCCGCCCCGGAACCCATGCCCGCCAGCCGGTTCAAAAGACCGAGGTTCCCGTTGGCTTTCACCGAGTAGGCCAGCAGGGGACTCGCAGGGGCGAAGGCCTCCTCCATCTCCTTGAACCTCTGCCGTATCAAATCCAAGGAGTAGAGGTAAAGGGGTGTACCGAACCTGTCAGCGAGCTCCTGCAGCAGGAATGGCCCACAGCGGAGCTCCCCCTCCACCCTGCGGAATCCCCTTGCCCCTGCCGATACCCCGGACGCATGAGTCGTCATGGGCAGAAAAGGCCTCTAATACGCCCTGGCCCAGGCTACCTCCATTTTGGCCTCACCGCCCCCGATACACTTTCTCGGGGCGGATTCGGACCGAAACTCGGGGTCTGGGATGACCCGGATGGTGGCCTTGGTCTTTTCTTTTACCATCTCTTCCACGGCAGGATCGCCACTCCACCCGGTGTAAACAAATCCGGCCTTACCCTCCATGATCTCCTGGAGCTCGTCCAGGGTACTCACGCCCCGATAGGAATTGGATTCCCTGCGGTCCTTGGCAGCCTGCAGCAAGTGCCCCTGGAACGCCTCCAGTCGAGAGGGCATCTCGGCTACGGCCTCCGTCTCAGGGAGGAACTCTTTCCGGTCCTCCTCCCCGAAGGTGGTCCTCCGGACCAGAACCGCCTGCTCCTTCGCCAGGTCTTTCGGACCGATCTCCAACCGGAAAGGCACACCTTTCCTTTCCCACTCCCAGAACTTCGCTCCTGGGGACAGGTGATCCCGACCGTCCACTTTCACCCTGACGCCATTCTCCTTGAGTTGTGCCGCCAGCTGGTCAGCCTTCTCCTTCACCGCCACCCTCTCCTCTTCCTTCCTGGAGATGGGCACGATCACCACCTGAGTGGGAGCAAGCCTCGGCGGCACGATGATCCCAACGTCGTCACCATGGCTCATGACCATACCGCCCACCAGGCGGGTGCTCACGCCCCAGGAAGTGTTCCAGGCATATTCTTCCTGCCCGGCCTCGGATTGGAACTTCAGATCGAACTGCCTCGAGAAGTTCTGCCCAAGGAAGTGGGAGGTCCCAGTCTGTAGGGCCTTGTTGTCCTGCATGAGCGCCTCGCAGGCATGGCTATGCACGCCACCGGCGAATTTCTCAGCTTCGGACTTGAGGCCCGTGAGGGGGGGCATGGCCACCCAGTCCTCCATGAATGTCCGATAAACCCCCAACATCTGGAGGGCCTCGTCCTGGGCCTCTTCCGCCGTGGCGTGTGCCGTATGCCCTTCTTGCCAGAGGAACTCGGACGTCCGCAGAAAGAGCCGGGTCCGCAACTCCCAGCGCATGACGTTGCACCACTGGTTCATGAGTATGGGAAGGTCCCGATAGCTCTGAACCCACTTGGAATACATGTGGTAGATGATGGTCTCGGAGGTGGGTCGGATGGCCAGGCCTTCCTCCAATTCCTTTCCCCCGGCCTGTGTGACCACGGCCAGTTCCGGAGCGAACCCCTCCACATGCTCCTTCTCCCGCTCGATGAAGCTCATGGGGATGAGGAGGGGGAAGTAGGCATTCTCATGCCCGGTATCCCTGAAGAGGCCGTCCAGTCCCTTCTGCATATTCTCCCAGATACCGTAGCCCCACGGACGTATGACCATGCTCCCCCGAACCGGGGAGTAGTCGGCCAACTCCGCCCCCAGGACCACTTCGTTATACCAGGCGCTGAAGTCTTCCCCCCTTGGGGTTAGCCCTTTGTTGTCAGCCATGCGGTTCCTTCGGTTTTGATTCCACGTCGGGTTGGGAGAGATCTCCCCTTTTCCGGAACTCACGAAGATACACGAATCCTCCGGGGAGGATGAAGAGAAGGAGGGACGCTGCAGCCCATATCAAACGGAAGGAAAGGTCCAAAAACGGGGCTAGCATCCAGGCCACCAGGGCGCCGCCCGCTAGAGCCAGGGCCAAGGCCAAGAAAAGGATGAGGTACTCCAGAACGTCGAGCCGACGAAGGACCCAGGTCAGGGCATCACGGGCTGCCTCGGCTTTTTCCTCCACTTCGGTCTCGTTCCGCTCAGGATCCATCACCCCCCCAAACCCTCCCCCTCCCTGAGGACCTCCAGGGACACTTCCGCCTCCGTTCCCGAGGACATGTCCCTCACTACAGCCACTCCTCTCTCTACCTCGTCGGGCCCCAGGATCACAACCCAGCGGGCCCCCTCGGTGGAAGCAGAGGAAAACTGCTTTTTCACGGATTGGTCCCGGAGGGCGTATATCACACGCCGACCCTGTTCCCTGTGAACCCGGGCCAACTCGTGGAGGAGGGGTCGTAGCTCCGGGGTGATGCTCACCAGAAAAAGATCCGCCTCCCTCGCCACATCAGGCAGCAAACCCCGATCCGCCAGGATCTCGGTGAGAACCACGTCCCCCATTCCGAACCCAGTGGCCGGCAAGGGTTCGCCACCCACCAGCTCCAGGAGCCGGTCGTATCGTCCCCCCCCGCAAATGGCCCGGAACTCCCGGCTCCGGTCGAAGATCTCGAAGACGATGCCGGTATAATATGCCAACCCTCGCACGATCCTGAGGTCGAACTCCAGGAAATCTCCTAGGCCCAGGTGACCGAGGGTTTCTCGATATTCTCTCATCCCATCCAGGGCTTCGGCCACGGCAGGGTCTTGCCCGTGAATCCGGGCCACACTCTCGGGGCTACCGTTCTCCACCAGGTCCAGAAGGTCCCTCGCACCAGACTCACTCAAGCCACATTCGTCCCTGAGGCGGCGGATGCTCTTTTCCGGCTCCTCCCTCTCCACCTTGTCCACCACTTCAAAAGCCAGGAGAAGGTTCTCCCGTGGGACCCCCACCGATCCCAGGATAGCCGTCAGGAGGCGGCGGTCGGAGATGCGGGCGACGATATCGTCTTTTCCGAGGCCCAGATCCCTCAGGGCATCGAGAGCCACCGCCAGGATTTCCGCATCAGCCCCGACCCCCGCCTCTCCCACGATGTCTACGTTCCACTGGAAGTGTTCCCGAAGCCGGCCCCGTTGCTGCCGCTCGTAGCGGAAGAGTTGGGGGATGGTGAACCACCGGATGGGCTTTGGCATGGCCCGACTCCGCTCCCCAAGGACCCGGGCCAGGGAGGGTGTCATCTCGGGCCGGAGGGTGACATCTCGTCCGCCTTTGTCCTGGAAGGCGTAGAGCTGTCCGACGATCTCATCTCCGCTCTTCTCCGTGTAGAGATCGAGAGCCTCCAGAGGCGGTCCGTCGTACTCTTGAAACCCGTAGCGCGTGGAAGTCCTGCGCCAGCTACCGAAGACGTGGGAGCGAATCTGGAGCTCCGCAGGCGGGAAGTCCCGGAACCCCGGAAGCCTCGCAAATGCTTTCTCTTTTGCCATGGCGGCGAATCTACCCAGGGGGCGGAGGGAGGGGAACCCCTGGCTCCCTCAAACCGAGCCGTAGGGGAGAATCCCCAGAGAATTCATGGCGTCCCCCACGGTGTGGTGAGACCCGGTCACCACCACGGTGCCCTTCCCCGCCACCGAACGGGCCATTTCCAAGCCCTCCTGAAAGTCCGGGAGGATATGAAGGTTCGGCCGGGCTTTCACGGCCCCAGCTGCCTTCAGAGGGTCCCATCGCCGATCAGGGGGAACGGTGGGTGGCTGTGTCAAAACAGCCTCCCTTGCCATGGTGAACAGGGGCGGGAGCATGGAACGCCAGTCCTTGTCGCCCTGGATACCCACCAGGAGGATGATGGGCTCCGGAAGGGCCAGATGCCGAAGGCTGGTGGCCAGAGCCCTCACGCCCGCCACGTTGTGGGCCACGTCGAAAACCCAAAGCCCCCTGGGCCCTTCATGAATCTGAAGCCGGCCAGGCCATCGGACACCCTCCACGCCAGTTTGAATCGCATCCCGCCCCGGGCGGAGGGCCTCCGGGAGGAGCTCTAGGCTACGGATGGCAAGGGCCACGTTGGCGGCCTGGTGCCGTCCCGGGAGGGGTGACCGAAGGGAGAGCCTTCCCCAGACCCGGGTCTCGAGCTCGAAGGTGTTCCCCGCGGGGGAAACCTGCAAGGAGTCCACGTCCTCCCCTGGGTTGATGGCTGAAAAGGGCGCGCCCACCTCCACTGCTCGCTCCCGGAAGATCTCTCTCAGGACCGAGTCACGCTCTGCGGTGATAACCGGGACCCCGGCCTTGATGATCCCGGCCTTTTCGCCGGCGATCTCCTCCAGGGTGTACCCAAGGTACTCGGCGTGATCCAAGGCGACGTTGGTGATGGCCGTCACCTCGGGCACGATGACGTTCGTGGAGTCCAGGCGCCCCCCCAAACCCACCTCGACCAGACCGACGTCCACGTCCAGCTTGGCGAAAAGGTGGAAAGCCAGTACCGTGGCCGCCTCGAAAAAGGTCAACCCCAGGCGGCCGATACCCTCCCTCAGTTCGCAGGCGGTCTCGAGGAGGACATCTGCAGACACGGGCTGGCCGTCGATCTGGAAGCGTTCCCGAAAGGAGCACAGGTGGGGGGAGGTATAGAGCCCCACCTTCCGTCCTTCATCTCTCAGGATCTGAGCCCAAACCGCGGCGAGGGAGCCCTTCCCGTTGGTGCCACCTACGTGGAGGGTGGGGTAGGTGCCTTCCGGGTTGCCGAACTCTTCCAAGAGTTGCTCGGTCCGCCCCAAACCCCACGGGACCCCGGTGGGAAGGGGCGGGAAGATTCGGTCCAGAGAAATGTCTCCCCCGCCCTGGAGCTCACCCCCATGTCCCGAAAAAGCGGAATCGGGGGGCGCCTTCACTCCTCTGCTTCTTCCCAGCCTGCCCATAGGTGGCGGAGCAGCGCCGCCACCGTGGCCTTTAGCTGCCGGCGATCCACAACCTTGTCGACCATGCCATGATCCAGGAGGAACTCTGACCGCTGGAATCCCTCGGGGAGGCCCTGCTTGATGGTCTCTTCGATGACGCGGGGCCCGGCAAAACCAATGAGGGCCTTGGGTTCGGCCAGGTTCACATCACCCAGCATGGCGAAAGAGGCCGTCGTGCCTCCGGTTGTGGGATCAGTCAGTATGGAAACGTATGGCAGCCCGGCATCGTGAATCCGAGCCAGGACCGCAGAGGTTTTCGCCAACTGCATGAGGGAGTAGATCCCCTCCTGCATCCGGGCTCCGCCAGAGGCGCTCACGATGATCAGAGGGCGCTTGAGATCCAGAGCCCGTCGGCCGATGCGCGCCACTTTTTCTCCCACCACCGACCCCATGGAACCGCCCAGGAACCGAAAGTCCATGACCCCGATACAAACCGTTATCCCGTCGAGGTTCCCTTCCCCCACCACCACGCCGTCCCGGGTCCCGAGTTTCTTTTCTGCCGTTTCCAAACGAATCGGATAAGGCTTCAAATCTTCGAATTCCAGGGGGTCCAGGCTCCGAAGGTGGGTGTCGTGCTCCTGGAATGTCTCAGGATCCAGGAGGACCTCGATGTACTGATCCGGAGAGATCCGGAAGTGAAAGCCACACTCGGGGCAAACTTGGGCGTTCTTGGCCAACCTCTCCCCGTAAACGATCTCTCCACAGCCCCCGCATTTTTCAAAAACGTCGGAAGGGAGGTCTCTCTTATCGGAGGACTTCAGAGGTTGTTTGGGTTTTCGAAACCAGG
>JBDHGR010000210.1:0-14000 GCA_039589815.1 Gemmatimonadota bacterium
GGCTTCCGGGGCCTGATAGAAGCTACTTCCCCTTTTTGAAGATCTCCTTCAACACCTTCTTCGGGTCCGGACCGGTGGTACACTCCGGCGGCGAGGGACGTACCGGAGGTGGTGGGCCCGGTGGCTTCGGGGTACACGGGGGTTTCGGAATCTTCATGCCGCGCTTCCTGTCTCTCGGTGCATGCTGCCGTCGGCTCTTCGCCATGGCAACCTCTCTTGTTTGGTTCCAACACACCCTACGAATGATAGCCGGGGATCGGTTCACTCTGCCCCTGGTCCGTCCTCCAGAAGACCGATTGGATTCGCGAAGATCCAGGGCTTGAGCCTGAAGAATACCTTCCCCATGCGGATGCCGTAACGATAGACCTCGACCCGATAGACCCCTGGCCCCGGCGTTCGCCATTCAAGGGAGGGCCCCAGGACCCACTCTACTTCTTGACCGTTTCGCAGAATCCGGTATGCGACCTTCCGGTCCGGATCTTCACCGAACCCGGCTCTGAGGACCGCCTGGCCCCGGGTGGGCACATCCACCCCCATGGGTATCCACAGGCCGTCTTCCGTCACCGCCGCGGATCTGAAACCCCGGGCTCGGTCATGATCGCCCAGGGAAATGAAAAGGTCGCCCCGACGCACCCCCTCGGCGATCAACCCCCGGGCCGTGGCCGGATCGGAAGGGAGAGGGCCGGCCACAGCCAGGTGGCTCACCAGGGTTTTGAAGAACGGACCGTACGGAGGGAGGAGAACCGGGCCCAGCTTCAGCTTGGGGTGGGCATTCAGTCCTGCTGTAGCGGTCAAAGGGCCCCGCAGCCTCAGGGAGTCGTAGGCGGAGATCGTGGGAGTCTCGAAGCCTTCCCTCATGAAGTGCAGCATCGATTCGTCCGCCAGCCCCAGAGGAAAGGCCACGACCGAGAGGATTACGTGGTAAAGGCTCCAAGGTCCACGAAAGCGGGCCCTGGAGGCCTCGGAGATATCAAGCACTTCCCACCCCTGAAGTCCCCGGACCCGATCGTGGACCCACCGCTCGCTCCCCCGGGGACCCCGACCATGAACCACCATGGAGGTGGCTTCCTGCTCGTCCAGGAACCCCAGGAAGGAAGGCAGATCTCCTTGCCATCGCCTATAGGCGGAGTCCACCCCCATGGCCAGGACCTTCCCCGCCTCCGGAGCCCGCAGCTCAAGGCCGCCGTCTATGAAAACCCGGCCGTAGAAGCCCGGCTCCCAGATGGCCCAGCCTGGCGTTCGATCATTGGGTGGGTGATCGCCGATGACCACGAAGTCCAACCCGACGGAGGAGGCTGCCTCCGCAACCTGTTCCCGGGTCCCCCGGGCGTCGTGAGACCGCTCTGTATGGACGGAAAATACACCGGAAAGCAGGGTCCCCTCGGGCATAGGAAGGGCGAGGGTCGTTTCTAACGGGTCGGACACATGGAGGGTCCTGAAGGCAGTGGTCAGGTACCCGACCGCCATATAGAAGCACAGCCCTAGGAAGAACACCTTCCGGAATCGCCGGGGGCGCCGACCTCCTTCGACCCTCTTCCTCGAGCCTATCATGCCTCACTCACTCCGAGCCATCTCCCCCTCCGCCGAGGAGGCCGTGGAGCATTTGCACATGCCTATCGGTGGCCCCTTGCCTCTTCCTGATCACTTCTCGCCCGGCCTCCGCCATGGCCCGGGCCTCAGGTTGGGCCGAGAGGAGCTCCTGCGCCACCTCCATGGGATGGTCCGTGATCCGAATCCCGCCTTCTTCTTCCAGTGCAGAAACCACTTCCCGGAAGTTCTCGTGCCGGGGGCCGATGACCGTCGGCTTCCCGAGAGCGATCGGTTCGATGGGGTCGGACCCCCCCAAAGGCACGAAGCTCCGACCCACGATGGCCACATCCGCAAGAGAATAGGCCTTGGTCAACTCCCCCATGGTATCCAGGAGGAAGAGGTCACCACCTGTTCCCCCGTCGAATCCGCCAAAGCCATCCGGTCGGTCACTTCTGCGAATCATGCCCGGGATGAGGCGGCTCACTTCCTCGAACCGTTCCGGTTTCCGCGGAACCAGCATCAGCTGGATCTGTTCGGGCCTGGTCCTGATCAGGAGAGCCTCCTCTCCCGGCCCAGTCGATCCAGCTACCACCAGGGGCCGGGACGGATCGATACCCATGGAGAAAGCCAGGTCGGCCGACCCGTCTACCTCGTCCTTGAGAGTCACCGTGTCCCATTTCATGGTGTCAGTAACCGAGACGCTTCCGGGCGGGGTCCCCAGCTCCCTGAAGCGTTCCGCGTATTCCTCGGTTTGGGCGGCAACGGCGGTCAGACTGCCGAACATCGGCCGCACCCAACCGCGAGCCCATCGATAGGTCCCGAAGCTGGAGTCGCTGAGGCGGCCGTTGATGACCACCAGCGGAACTCCTCGGTCGCGGCACTCCTGAGCCAGATTCGGCCAGACCTCCAACTCCATGAGCACCACCGCCTGTGGGCGGAGACGATCCAGGAACCGACCTACCATCCAGGAGAAGTCGAAGGGGAAACGAACCACAGCATGGCCTTCTCCGTAGAGTTCCATGGCCCGGTCGAATCCCGTGTTGGTGGTAGCGCTGATGACGATCCGGACGGGTGGGGAGTCTGGCCCGCTCAGGCGGGTCACCAGCTCCCGTGTCGCATTGATCTCTCCGACGCTCACCCCGTGGAGGAGAAGGGTGGGGCGAGGGTCCTTCGGAAGGGCGGGTGCCTTTCCGAACCGGCCCTTCCAATCTGTACGCCACTTCCCGGTTCGGAGCAGTCCGAAAGCGAGTATGGGGCTGGACACGAGAGCCCCGATGGCGTAGAGAAGATCGTAGCGTCGTTTCATGTCGGCGGAGGAGTTCGCCTCCCCGATTGTCGGTGACACGCTAGATTGGGAGGCCGGTTGTCATGTCCGGCCAACCTCGGCCCCGGCCGGCCGGAGCGTCCGGCCAGCTTCAACACCGAAACCTATGTTAGCCTCTTCCTCCACGAAAACGAACGGATGAGCCGCGGACTCCTCCCCGACCCGCCACGATCCGTCCTCCTCGTGCGACTCAGCGCACGGGGAGACATCGTCTTCGCCTCCCCCCTGGTCAGAGCTTTTCGGAGAACCTACCCCGACGTCAAGCTCACATGGATCGCCGAGTCCCACACCAAAGATCTCATCGAAGGGCACCCGGAGCTGGACGAGATCATGGTCGTGGACCGAAACGGCTGGAAACGGCTGTGGAAGGAGCGCCGGATCGGGGCCCTTTTCCGGGAGATCAAAGAGCTGGCTCGCTCGTTGCGTCGGAGAGAGTTCGACCTGGCCATCGACCTCCAGGGCCTCCTCCGGAGCGGGATCGTGACCTTCCTCTCCGGAGCCCCCATTCGGATTGGCTTGGGGTCGAAGGAAAAAAGCCACCTTCTTATGACCCAGGTCCTCTCCCGCACTGCAGGAGACCGACGGAGAATCAGCTCCGAGTACCGCCACCTCGCCGAACAGTTGGGGTTGGACCTGGGAGACTTCAGGATGGAAGTCCCCCTGGCCGAAGAGGACCGGAGTTGGGCAAAGGATAAAGAAGAAGAGCTGGGTCTCCAGGACGGCTTCTTCGTCGCCCTTCCCTTCACCACCACTCCGCAGAAACACTGGCGGGAGGATCGCTGGGCCGGGGTAATGGATCGGATCGCCGAAGAGCTGGGACTTCCCACGGTGGTTCTTGGCGGCCCTGAGGATGAGGAAGCCCTGGGGCGGATCCGAGCGATGTCGTCGTCAGACCCTATGAGCCTGGTTGGAAAGACCACGCTGACCCAGGCCAGTGCCATGGTGGAACGGGCCACCCTGGTGATAGGCGTGGACACAGGACTCTCCCACATGGCCATCGCCTTCGATCGCCCCACCGTCACGATCTTCGGATCCAACATTCCCTATACCAAGCCGCCCACGGACCGGGCCAAGGTCATCGTGAACTGGCTGGAATGCTCCCCCTGTCGGGGGAATCCCACGTGCAACGGGGCGTTCACCTGCACCGAGCTCATTACCGTGGATCAGGTCCTGGAAACGGCCAGGGAGGTTCTCGGGAACGCGGGGCCCCAACCGCGTGGGAACGCGGGGCCCCAACCGCGTGGGAGCGCGGGGCTCCAACCGCGTGGGAACGCGGGGCCCCAACCGTGAGGGTCCTCCATCTGGAAACGGGCACCCACATCTATGGAGGCGCCCTTCAGGTCCTCTTACTGGTAGAAGGCTTGGAGGAACGTGGCTTCGAGAACGTCTTGGTGGCACCCAAGGGAAGCGAGGTGGAGGCTGAAGCCCTCCGAAGGAATCTGCCCGTTCTTTCCCTTCCCATGGCTGGCGAAGCCGACCTTCTCTTCCCCCTCCGGTTTCGCAAATTGATCCGCGCCACTGCCCCCGACCTTGTCCACCTTCATTCCCGCCGAGGGGCGGACACTTTGGGGGCCATGGGCGCCCGGTGGTCAGGCGTCCCGCTGGTGTTGACCCGGAGGGTCGACAACCCCGAACCATCCTGGGCGGTGAGGGCCAAGTACAACCTCTTCGATCGGATCATCACCATCTCGCAAGCCATTAGAGAGGTCCTTGTGGGCCAGGGCGTGGACTCGGCGAAGGTTCGATGCGTACCCAGCGCCCTGGACCCCGAGCCCTTCGAGGACCCCTGCCGGCAAGGGGACTTCCGAGAGGAGTTCGGCTTCACCTTGGAAGACAGGCTTATCGGGATGGCCGCTCAGTTCATCCCCAGGAAAGGGCACGACGTGCTCCTCGGTGCCATTCCCGCCATTCTCCGGGAGCACCCCAGGACCCGTTTTCTCCTCTTCGGGAGAGGCCCCCTCCAAGGCGAAGTGTCTCGGAAGATCCAAGAGGCCGGCCTGGGCGACGAGGTCCGGTTGCCCGGATTCCGGGAGGACCTTGCCGCCCACCTTCCGTGCCTGGATCTGCTGGTCCACCCGGCTACCATGGAGGGCCTGGGGATCGTTCTTCTTCAGGCCGGAGCGGCGGGTCTTCCGGTGGTGGCCACGACAGCGGGAGGGATCCCGGAAGCCGTGGTCCATGAGGAGACGGGCCTACTGGTTCCACCAGGGGATTCAGCGGCTCTTGCCAGGGCGGTGGTCGCGCTGCTGGCCGACCCGGACCGGGCACACACCATGGGGTATGCGGCCCGGAAGCGGGTGCGAACCGTTTTCTCCGTCTCTCGAATGGTGGAAGGGAACCTCGACGTCTACCAGGAGCTTCTCTCACGGAGGGTTTGATGCCTTGCCTACCTGCGGTGGGTCCGGAATTCATCCGCCGCCCCCGCCCACGAGCTTGTCTCCTGGGTCTGCTCCTGGCCTTCGGATCATGCACCCCATCGAGGGAACAGCTCCCCCTTCCGCCCACACCCTCCGAGGTTCCCACGACTGACCCTGAGGAACCCCAAGTCCCGGAGAAAACGCGCCCGGAGACGCTTCACCCGGAGCCCCCGGCCTTGGTTCAGGAAGTGGAGATCCGACGAACCTCTTATGGTGTCCCTCACATCCTTGCGGGGAGCCTCGAGGCTGCGTCTTTCGGATTGGCCTGGGTGATGATGGAAGACTACAGGGAAGACGTGCCCCAACAGATCCTGACGACGAACGGCCGGTGGGCCAGAGTGGAGGGAAGGGCAGCCGTTGAAGGGGCTTACTCCGGGCGGATGTCCCACGAATACGCCGTCCAGGTCTTCCCTCAATTCCCTGCCGACGTCCAGGATATCCTGACGGGTTTTGCCGCGGGGGTGAACTACTTCATCCGGGTCCACGCTGACAGTCTTCCCGAATGGGTGACCCCCGACTTTACACCTCAGGACGTGGCAGCCCGCGATCTGGCCGTGTGGAGCCAGGGCGCGGTGGCCGGATTCCTCCGCAGCCGGCTGGTGCCCAGCCAAGTCTCAGCGGAGGAAGGGGAGGAAGCGGACATGGATCAAAACGTGGGATCCAACGCGTGGGCCTTCGGTCCGGAGAGAACCCGGTCGGGAAAGGCCATCTTGGTCCGCAATCCCCACCTATCCTACACCTCCGGGTACTACGAGGCTCACGTCACCGTACCCGGCGTTCTGAACTTCTACGGTGATTTTCGCCTTGGCGGACCCTTCGCCATCATCGGTGGCTTCAACGACCGTCTTGGATGGTCTACCACCAACAACAATGGAGATACGAACCAGGTCTACGCCCTGCTCAAGGACCCGGCGAACCCCGATGCGTTCCTCTTCGACGGCGCCTCGGAGACCATCCGGACGAGGCCCGTCACGGTGGACTTCCTGGACTCCGATTCCATGGCCACGGCGTCCCGGGAATTCCGCTTTACCAGCCTGGGACCGGTTCTCTTCGAGACGCCGGATACGGTTTTTGCCCTCAAGACCACCGCCCTCCAGCAACCCCGGATCGGGGAACAATGGCTGAGGATGATGCAGGCTCAGAATCTGGAAGAGTGGAAGTCGGCCATGAGGATTCAGGCCAAGGTCTCCTCCAACTTCACCTATGCCGATGCCGACGGAAACATCTTCTACGTTTGGAACGCCACCGTACCCGTCCTTCCACACGAACCGTCTGACGGAGCCCCGGTGCTCGCCGCAGGAACCGGGGACGTTTGGACAGAGGTTTTCCCCTGGGACGACCTTCCCCAGCTTCTGAACCCCGAGGGGGGATACCTTCAGAACGCAAACGATCCCCCCTACTTCACGAACTTGAACGAACCGCTCCCCCGGGAGGGATACCCAGCCAATTTCCCCGAACCCCGTGTCCGCCTCCGTTCCCAGCACTCCCTGGAGTTGGTCCATACCGACCAGATCTTGAGCTTGGAGGATGTCTGGGACAACCGAGCAGCCCGGGAAAGCCGGGGCGCAGCTCTCTTCGAGCTCTGGGCCACCCGATACTTCCGCATCACAGATCCTGACCAGGCTTATCTGATACCATGGTCCCAGGAGGACCCCGTCCGTACCCCCGTGGGGCTCGGTGACGACGAGAAGGCGTTGGAGGCCTTCCGCTGGGCCATGGAAGAAGCCAAGAGTCGCTTCGGTTCCTGGGACGTCACATGGGGAGAGGTTCATCGCATCCGTGCGGGGGATCTGGACATCCCGGTCGGCGGCTGCCCGGGCAACCTGGGCTGTTTCAGGGTCGTGGGGTACGGCGTGGACGAGGACGGTATGTACCGGGCCCGTGTAGGCGATGCTTGGGTCCTGGCGGTGGAGTTCACGGAAGTTCCGCGGGCGTACTCGGTCCTGTTATATGGGAACAGCAACAACGAGAACTCCCCGTATTTCTACGATCAGGCGGAGATGTTCGCGGATAACCGTATGAAGCTCGTAGCTTTTACTGAAGCGGAAATCCTGAAAGACCTGGTTGAGCGATACCGCCCCGGTGAGGAGCGGATCAGGCGTCAGGAGCCTCCAGAATAGGGGCCTCCCCTCTGAGGGCCTGCCCAAGAGGAGGATCGGGTTCGGTACATGGATAAGGGCTTCGACTTTTCTACACATCAAGTGATTGGACGGGAAGAAAGCCGGTCACGAATGGTCTCGGGCCTCCAAGGGGCCCTGGACGGAAGTGGTCGGACTCTGCTCTTGAGGGGCGAGCTCGGCATCGGGAAAACCCATCTCTGCCGGCACCTTCGTAGCGAAGCCGAGCGAAGGGGTTTTACGGTGGCCCTGGGCAGGGCGTACCGGGCCGAGGCGGGCGTTCCCTACTCCCTTTTCTCCGACGCTTTCCTACCCCTCCTTCGGTCTCAGCCTCCCGAGACATTGTCGGTGCTCTCCCGTGGGGCGGTGGCCGAGCTGGGTCAGCTCTTTCCCGGCCTGGTCTCACCCTCGGATCCAGCGCATGGGATGGAGTCGGAAAGCCCCGGTGACGTGAGAACGCGGGTCCTCTGGACCTTCGTCGAACTGCTCAAAGCGTTCACCGACCGGGAGCCCCTCTGCATCATCCTGGAAGACCTCCAGTGGGCCGACCCATCCTCCCTGGAAGCGATCCATTTCCTTGCCAGACACATAACCGACTCCCGAGCCCTCCTCCTTCTTACCCGGGACGAAACAGCCCGGGTGGACGACGAAAGTCTGGCGGCTCTGGACCGCTCCCTCCTGGCCCAGGGTGTGGCTGAGGAGATCCCCCTCCTCCCATTCACTCGGGAAGAGACAGGTCTCCTCCTGAACAAGGCCTTCGGAGTGGAAGAGGAGGTGGCCGGTGAGTTCACTGACCACCTCCACGGCTGGACGCAGGGGAACCCCTTTTTCCTTGAAGAGACTCTCCAGAGCCTGGTCCGCTCGGGGGGCCTGTACCGGAAAGGCGGATCCTGGCTCGGTTGGGAGATTCGGGAACTCGAGCTTCCCCGAACCGTAAGGGAGGCCATCCTCGACAACCTGGAGAAACTCCCACAGGATGCGCAGAAGCTGGCCGAGCTGGCTGCCGTCCTCGGTGCCCGGGCGCCCTTCACCCTGCTCCAGGGCCTCAGCAACCTTCCCGAAGCGGAGCTGTTGGAGGCCCTTGATAGTCTGGTGGAAAGGGAATTCCTGACCGAGGCCCTGGGCGAAGATGGAGTGGTGTACGACTTCCGCCAAACCCTCGTTCGGGAGACCCTCCTGAAGGAGCTGGGGCTGGCAAGGTCGCAGCTCCTCCACAAAAGAATCGCATCAGCCCTCGAGGAGAGCCTTGGTGATCGTTCGCAGGATCATGCCGGCACCCTGGCGTATCACTACCTGGAGGCGACCGGAGAGGACACGGAAAGCGCCATCCTTCATCTCAGTCTGGCTGGCAGAAACGCCCTGGGCAGGTTTGGGAACGCCGAAGCAGCCCAGTACCTGAGGGCTGCTCTGTCCCTGGTGGACAAGAGGGAGGCGAGGGGAGCCCCTCCGGTGGAGATGGAGGGTGGCTCACGCCGGATCGTTGAGGATCTGGCCAGGGCCCTGAGCCGTCTGGGTGAATACGGTGAAGCCGTTCCTCTCTGGGAAAGAGCCAGGTATGCGGCGGAAGCGGAAGGGGCGCTGGACGACGCAGGCGAGTGCAGGCGCCGCATCGGAATCATCAAGAGTTATCGCGGCGATCCGGGGGCAGCCGTGAAAGAATACGATGCGATCCTTTCCTCCCCGCCCGATACTCTCTCGCCGGATCTTCTGGCTCGAACCCGCCTCCGGCGTGGGGTGGCCCTGGAGGAACTAGGTAGGCTTGAAGAGGCTCTGGAGGAGTTGGAACACGCTCTTGAGATCGCAGAGGACCTCCAGGATCCCGTGATTCTGGCGCAGGCCCACAGGGCTTTGGTCCTCCTTCATATCTGGACCGGAAACCCCGACAGGGTAAGGGCTCACGGGGACCGGGCCATGGAGTTCGCCAAGAGCTCCGGCGCCCTGAGTGTGGAATTCTGGACCTACTGGGGTTTGGCCGTGCTGGAAGGGCTTCTGGGCAACACGAAGGCCATGGCCGAGCACGTGAGGGGCGCCAAACGGGTGGCTCAAGAACTCCGGTCCCCGGTCCTCGGGCTACGGAGCGCCGAGCTGGCCATCGAGGAGGCCGCCGCCACCGGCCAATGGGACTCGGGAATCATCATCGGGGAACAGGCCATTGCCCTGGGCCGAAGCCTCTCCCAGAACACCCTTCTTCCCCGTGTGTTGGTGTGGACCGCGCTCATCTACCTGGCCCGGGGCGAGGTGGAGCTGGCGAGACCCCTCGTGGACGAGGCATGGGAGGTTTCTGGCGCGGGAGGGAAGGGAACGCCCAATGTGCATGCTGAGATCCCGGCCTATATAGGAATGGGATACCTGGCCCTGGCCGAGGGTGATACCGACGAAGCCATCCGCATCGGGCGGGCCGCTCTGGAGATCGCCGATCAGGTGGGTTACGGCCTTTGGGCCATCCACCGCCTTGTTCCGCTCCTGGCCGAGGCATACCTCTGGAAGGGTGATCTGGAGGGGGCCCGGGAGATGGGTGAGCGCCTCCAAGCTGGTTCTTCGGGCATCCAACACAAGCTGGGACTGGCCTGGGGCCAGACCTGCGACGCCCTGGTAACCTGGCTGGAGGGGGACACGGATCAGGGAGCCAGGATGATGGAAGGGGCGGCCCAGGCGCTGGAGGACGTGCCCATGATCGGGGACGCAGCCCGTCTTCGGAGGCTCAAGGCCGGCCGTTTGGCCGACATCGGAGACAGGAAAGGAGCCTTGGAAGAGTTGGGGCGGGTCCATGAGATCTTCCTTCGCTTGGGAGCAGAGATCGAACTGGAAAAAACCCGGGGGATGTTCCGTGAGTTGGACGCCCGGCCGCCCAGGAGAGCCCCCGCCGGCCAGGGGGGCCTCTCATCGAGAGAGCTTCAGATCGCCCGTTTGGTGGAGGGGAGAAAATCGAACAAAGCCATCGCCCGGGCTCTGAATATCTCCCCCAGGACGGTCAGCACTCACCTCTCCAACATCTACCAGAAACTGGGAATCTCCTCACGTGGGGAATTGGCCGACCATATCAAGGCCGAAGGTTTGGCAAAGGGGTAGAAGAAGATGGCCGCGGAGCGGGAATTGGGTACAGGCAGGAGCGAGAAGCGGGTGCTCGTGGTTGGCGGTGGAGTCATCGGGCTTTGCACTGCCTACTACCTGACCCGGGCCAACGTGGAAGTGGTTCTCCTGGAGAGGGACGAAATCGGCGCGGGGGCCTCCTCGGGAAACGCAGGGGCCGTCGCTCCAGGCCACGGACCCATGACCCGGCCGGGTCGAATCCTACAGGCCCTGAAATGGATGAGGGACCCCACCAGTCCTCTCTACCTACCCCCTCGATGGAATCCCTCTCTGTGGCGCTGGCTCCTCCGATTCAACTCCTTCTGCACCGAAAAGCATGTCAGGCACGCCATGGAGCTACTTGGGCCCCTGGGACACATGGGCCGTCGTCTTTTCGACGAGTTGGTGGAGGAGGAAGGGCTCCACTGTGAATACCGGCCGAACGGGTATTACGACGTCTTCCGTACTCAGGAGGGCTTTGAGGGTGCCCAGAGAGAGCTTCCCCTTCAGCGGCAGCACGGCTACGACACACGGGCCCTGCCGGGTCCTGCCCTGGAGGAGCTCGAGCCAGCCCTCAGAGCGGGGACGGCGGGAGGTCTTTTCTTCCCCGAATCTGCGACCCTGGACCCGGGCCGTTTCCTGAAAGAGTTGGCCAGGGCCGGCTTGGCTCGGGGATTGGACCTCCGGACCGGCGCAGAAGTGGAGGAGGTGGTTTCCCAGGGGGGCCGCGCCGCCGGAGTCCGTCTGAAGGATGGGGAGGTCGTGGAAGGGGGTGCCGTGGTTCTCGCTACTGGCGCCTACAGCCTGGGATTGGCCAGGGCAACCGGCCTGGAGCTACCCATCGAACCAGCCAAGGGATACCACCGGGACCTTCCCGCCGGAGACGGAGGAGTGCAGCAGCTTTCCCACACCCTGATGCTGGGCGAAAGGTACGTCTTCTGCACGCCCATGGGTGGCTTCCTGCGCCTGGCCGGCACGCTGGAGTTATCGGGGTTGAATCACACCATCGTCATCGAACGCTTGGAGAACCTCACCGATTCGGCCGGACGTTACCTGTCCGGGTTGGACGGTGGAAGCTCACAGGACGACTGGGTGGGGTTACGGCCCGTTACCCCCGACGGACTGCCGGTCATGGGGCCCGCGCCGGACCTCGACGGGCTCTTCATCGCCAACGGTCACGCCATGCTCGGCCTCACTCTCGGGCCCGTGACCGGGAAGCTCCTGGCGGAGTGGATCGTGGAGGGGGTGCCTCCGTCGGCGGTGCATGCAACTGGAGCCGGAGCGCCGGGGGTGGATCTCTCGGCTCTCCGGCCGGACCGTTTTTAGGAGCCTGGGCGCCTGATGGGGCCCAGATTCAATCTGGAGTCGCGCGAGAATCGAGCACCCGTGAAGTTGGGCGTCGATCGGTTCCTGGAGAATCCAGACGCATATCTCGGAGGTCTCGATCCAGGATCCAGAAACGCCACCGAGGTCCGACTCGGCCTCCTCACGAATGATGGGGCACGGGTTGGCGTGAAACCGGGGGACCTCCAGGATGCCGCCTCGACCCGAGTGGCCTTCCGGAGCGCCGGCATACCTCTCACTCACCTCTTCTCTCCCGAACACGGACTATCGGCCTCGGCCCCCGACGGGGTTTATGTGCCCAACGATTGCGGTGAGAAAACCGGGCTCCCGGTGACGAGCCTTTATGGCCCCGATCTCCGCCCACACGCCAGCCTCCTGGAGGACATGGACATGGTCCTGGTGGATATCCAGGACGTCGGCACCCGGTTCTATACCTATCTCTGGACCCTCACCCACCTGATGGAGGCCTGTGCCGAGGTGGGGGTCCCTATGATGATCCTGGACCGACCGAACCCCCTGGGGGGGAGCGCCGGCTGGGTGGAGGGCCCCATGCCCGACCGGAGATTCACGTCGACTTTGGTGGGCCGTTGGCCAATACCGGTCCGGCACTCCCTGACTCTGGGTGAGATGGCCCTACTCTTAAATGCCGAGATGAATCTGAACTTGGAGCTTCGGGTGGCGTCCATGGATGGGTGGCGTCGGAACATGCTCTGGAAGGACACGGGATTACCCTTCCACCCCCCGTCCCCCGGAATTCCTTCGCCAGAGTCGGCCCTTCTCTACCCGGGACTGGCCCTCCTGGAGGCGACCAACGTGTTGGAGGGCCGGAGCACGGAGCTGGCTTTCCGCTGGCTGGGTGCTCCCTGGATGGATGCGGAGAAGATGGCTGACGCCCTCAACCGATTCGAGCCGGGTGGAGTCCTGGCGAGCCCGCACGATCAAGCGCTGCCTGACCGGGAGGGTTCCTGCCCAGGGATCCTGCTGGAAATCACGGAACCCGAAAACGTCCGGCCGGTGGCCCTGGGCCTGCGGCTTCTCTCGGTCCTACTTACCTTGTGGCCGAACAGGTTCTCGTGGGCCCCCTACCCCACTGCCGTGAACCCGAGCGGAAGCGGTCACCTTCTTCGCCTCCTGGCCATGAGCGAGGCCGTAGAAACCCTGGAGCGGATCCCCGAGAACGTCGACGAACGAACGATCGAGGGTTGGACGGAGGCACCGGGTTGGTGGACCCGGGCCATCCCACACCTCCTCTATGGATGAGGAGGATCCGACCAAAAAGCTCTCGGCTGAGGAGCGCTACATGCCTCACCCATGGAATCCGCCGGCGGACTGGGTCCGGATCACCACACTGGACGCCCATACCGCCGGAGAACCGCTGAGGATCATCACCGGAGGACTGCCGGACATACCCGGGGACACCATCCTGGAAAAGCGGCGGTACGCCCAGGAAAAGCTGGACTTCCTCAGGACCGCCCTCATGTGGGAGCCAAGGGGCCACGCCGACATGTATGGAGCCATCCTCACCGAACCGGTGACGGAGGACGGCGACGCCGGAGTGCTTTTTCTGCACAATGAGGGATTCAGCACCATGTGCGGTCACGGAATCATCGGCCTGGCCATGGCCGGAGTGGAGGGTGGCGCATTGACCGTGGGGAAGGAAGCCAGCACCGGGGGAGGGAACGCCCTTCGCCTCGACACCCCGGCGGGCCGGGTCACCGCCTTCCCTGAAGAGAAGGACGGCCGAATCCGGGGGGCCTCCTTTCTGAATGTCCCTTCCTTCGTATATGCCCTCGACCAGTACGTGGAAGTCGAGGGGTTGGGCCCTGTTCGATACGACGTGGCCTTCGGAGGAGCGTACTACGCCTTCTGCCGGGCCGACGAGTTGGGAGTGAGCCTGGAGCCCCAGGGATTCCACGGTCTCATCGACGTGGGGATGAGGATCAAGCGGGCGGTCATGTCCTCCTTCGACATCGAGCATCCCTTCGAATCGGACCTGGGGTTCCTCTACGGCACGATCATCGTCGGAGAGGCCGAAGACCCGGCCAATCACAGCCGGAATGTCTGCGTTTTCGCCGAGGGTGAGGTCGACCGCAGTCCCACCGGAACCGGAGTCAGCGCCCGGGCTGCCCTCCATCTTGCCCGTGGAGAGTTGGGGATTGGGGAGAGATTCACCGTGGAAAGCATTCTCGGCACGACATT
>JBDHGR010000211.1:0-7274 GCA_039589815.1 Gemmatimonadota bacterium
TGGACCTCTCTCAGGTGCCGGATCTCCCGGGGCTCGGCTATGAGGTATTGGAACTCGAGCCAAGAGATTCCATCTCGGATTTCGGAACGGCTCACCCTGGAGATCTTCAAAGCCTCCCGATCCACCGTGTGCATGTGGACGGACCCGGCTTTGAACGTGTCAGGAGTGAACCATGGCTCGATGATGGCAATGCCGCCTGGGGCGACGTGGCGCCGGATCGATCGGGCTGTTAGCGCAAGGCGATCGGGGGTTCGAATGTAACCGATGCTCGAGAACAGGCAGAGGACCGCGTCATATGAATCTCCGAGGTCGAAGCTGGCCATGTCTCCACGGAAGAACTTTCCATTCGGACATCGCTTTCGGGCAACCTCCAGAAAACCCGATTCGATATCAAGACCATCGACCTCGAAGCCATGTCCATCCGTCAGGGCCGCAGCGTGGCGGCCGGTCCCACAACCGACGTCCAGGAGTCTCTTCGCCGTTGGGCATTTCTCCCGAAGCATGCCGGCGACCCGGCTCGCTTCCGCCTCGAAGTCTTTGAACTCAGAGTAGATGAAATCGTAGAGCTCGGTGGATTCGGAAAACACCTTCGACCTCCGGTCAAAGACTACTTACCCTCGCCACGCAGCTCAGCCCTCGCTCCTGTTTCCTCCCCCTCGCCATCCGGCCCAATGGGATCCCCGGATTCGTCCTCCCTCCGTTCTTCTTTCACCCGTTCCTCCATCACCTGCCGCTGGGTCGGGTCGATCACCGACGTCCACTCCAGCAGGTGGTAGGAGGAAGCTCCTCGTCCGGGCTTGTTTCGGCGATAGTAGATCCATCCCCGGGCCTCCAACAGGAGCAGCAGCCGATCCAGAAGGAACAGCCCCACCGCCAGCCCAGATACCCAAAGAGCAGTCTCAGGTATGATCACCTGCCCTCCAACCTACCCAACTCTCGAAGGATGGTCGGTACGGGAAACGCATCGGCTCGACTCTGGTCCCTGGCCAACCATCCCTGTACGGCCCTCAGAGAGGACATGGGGTCTAGGTGGAAGGCCGCCTCGGTCGGGAGGACCTCGAGGAGCTCGAAAAAATCAAACACGGTTATCCACCGCTCCGGTTCCTTTCGGGTCCGTCGCCAATAGGGGATGAACTCGCCAACCGGGTAGGGTTGGTGCCATCCCAGTACATCGAAGACGGGCGGACCATCCCATGGGACCCGCATCCGGGTTTTGGTGAGGAGGAAGGTCACTGTATCGCCCGGCGGCACCCAAACCGGTTCATCCCACCCCTCCTCGGCGCAGCCGCAACCAACGGTCCATGGAACTGCCACGAACGAACCCGAGGAATCGGATAACGCCCACCCGCCCTCCGTTTCCACCACTTCGAACACCTGGCCCTCCGTGTCGTCGGTGGCAAACGGGGGCAGGAACCGATAGGGACCGAGCATATCGTGGGGGTCGGTCGGAACTGGTACCCAGTCGGACGTAGCCCGGGCGAGGACTGCCACTGCCCCGGCCGGCCGGAAGAGGGGGATTCCGGCCCCGGCGGGTTCAAGTGCCCCAGGGACCTGACCTTGGATGCACATCGGAGCGCCTAAAACCGCAAGTGTCAGGGACTGTAAGACCCGCACTTAACCCCTCCCTTTCCCGGACTCGAGCGCTCGCAATTCCACTTCCACCGCTTCCACCTCCTCCTTGAGCCTCCGAACACCTTGTCCAGCCATGAGAAAAAAGCCCAAGCCAAAGAGGGGGACAAGGAGTGCCAAAGCGGCGAAACCCAACCAGGCCGTGTTGACGGTGAGTCCCACGGCCAAAGCTATTCCTCCGGAGGCCAATAAGCCGAGACCCAACCTCCTCCTCTTCCTCTGATTGCCTGCTTCGACCTCGAAAGCATCGTTCAGATAAGCCTTCTTCAGAAGGAGCTCGGTCCTGGAATCCCAGGAACGGTCTGGCGGCTCGGTCTTATCATTCATCGGCATTCCGAGAGGTGTTACCGCTCCCCGACATGAGTATCTATTTCACACGGTCATCCAGAACTCCCAAAAGGTGTCTCCTGGAGGTGGAAGGCGGCAAGCGAAAAAGCCATGCCTTGCCCCTGAGCCCAGCCTCCATCACGTTGAATCGTTGTACCAATCGCTCCACGCCCTTTGGCAACCGCATTAGAGGCTCACCATGCGAAGACTCATGCTCTCCCTCGCGATCCTGGCTTCTTTGGTCCCCGTTTCACCCGAGGCCTTGGATGCCCAGCAGCCGTACTCCCCCTCCAGTGTGACGGCAGATGAATACGCCCGGGCCCAAGGGTTCCTCGGCACTGCAATGAACCCATTGGTATACGGAACGGGAGTTCGTCCCAATTGGCTCGAGGGCGGGCGGTTCTGGTACCGGAACAGATTCCCGGCTGGGAACGAATTCATCATGGTGGATCCTTCCGGGTGGACCCGTGAAAGGGCTTTTGACCACGAGCGGTTGGCTGGCGCCCTTTCGGAAGCCGCAGGAGAAACCTTCAGCCCGTTCGACCTTCCGTTCTCAACATTCCACCTCAACGCCGACGGCCGCTCCATCAGCTTCGATGCCGGAGTCCGAACGTATGAATGCGACATCCGTGGCTACGAATGCACCTGGGAGCCTCGCCGAGTAGCAAGGAGTCCCGCTTCCCAGCAGGATCCGCGGGCAAGGGCCATGGCCCCGGAAGTCCTCTCCCCAGACGGCATGAAGGCAGCTTTCATCCGAGATCATAACCTTTGGATGCGAGACACCCGATCGGAAGATGAAGCCCAGCTCACCACCGATGGCGTCGAAGATTTCGGGTATGCCACGAACAATGCCGGCTGGACCAAGAGCGACCGACCCGTGCTTCTCTGGTCCCCGGACTCGAAGAAGCTTGCCACCTTCCAGCATGACGGACGAGGCGTCGGGATGATGTACCTGGTGTCCACCGGCGTCGGCCACCCGGAACTGGAAGCCTGGAAATACCCCCTTCCGGAGGACTCGGTGATCTTCCGCATTCACCGGGTCGTCATCGACGTCGAAAATCCAAGCTCGCCTCAGGTCGTGCGTCTGGACATGCCCCCGGATCAACACCGATCCACCATCTGCGACCACATCTATTGCAACGGAGCCTTCTCCGACGTGGAGTGGGCTCCGGACGGATCCCAGCTCGCCTTCGTCTCGTCATCCAGGGACCACAAAGAAGCGCAGCTCAGGGTTGCCGATCCTGAGACCGGAGCTGTACGCGACGTTCTGTTCGAGAGAGAGGAGACTTATTTCGAGTCCGGGGAGGACATGGTGAACTGGCATTTCTTCCCTGAATACGATGAGGTCGTATGGTTCTCAGAGCGGAGCGATTGGGGGCACCTCTATCTCTACGACCTCACCACCGGAGAGCTGAAGCACCCCATTACCTCAGGAGACTGGAGGGTCCTCCAGCTCCACCATGTCGATCGGGACGGGCGGATGCTCTACTTCACCGGCTCGGGCAAAGAACCTGGCGACCCCTACTTCCAGTACCTCTACTCGGTGAGCATGGATGGAGGGGAAGTACGCCTCCTCACCCCGGACAGCGCGAACCATGACATCACCTTCTCTCCGAATCACGACTATTTCGTCGATTCGTACTCCACTCCGTTGGACCCTGGGGCTACCGTGGTGAGGGATATGAGAGGGGCAGAGCGGATGGCACTGGAGAGAGGGGACATCTCCGAGCTCGAAGCCGCGGGTTGGCAGCCTCCCGTACCCTTTTCTGTGAAGGCCCGGGACGGAACCACTGACCTTTACGGGATCATGTTCAAGCCCTCCCACCTTGATCCGACCAAGAAATACCCGGTGGTCAACTACCTTTACCCTGGTCCTCAGTCCGGAAGTGTGGGTAGCAGGAGCTTCAGCGCCGCTCGCAGAGAGCACCAGGCCATGGCAGAGTTGGGGTTTGTCGTGGTGACCGTGGATGCCATGGGGACTCCCGGGCGTTCCAAGTCCTTTCACGACGCTTACTACGGGAACATGGGCGACAACGGCCTCCCCGATCAGATCGCCGCCATCAAGGGCCTTGCAGCGAGGAACCCCTGGATGGATCTGGATCGGGTTGGCATCTGGGGAGGATCAGGAGGGGGGTTTGCCTCCACCGCCGGTATCCTTCGCTACCCGGATTTCTACAAGGTGGCCGTGAGCACGTCCGGTAATCACGACAACAGGAATTACGAAGACGACTGGGGTGAAAAGTGGCAGGGGCTCCTCGAGACCTACGCTGACGGGACGACCAACTACGACAACCAGGCCAACCAGCTGGTGGCTGGGAATCTGAAGGGCAAGCTCTTCCTGGCCCACGGCTCCATGGATTCCAACGTTCCTCCAAACAACACCATGGTGGTGGTGGACGCTCTCATCTCAGCCAACAAGGATTTCGACCTCCTCCTCCTCCCCAACCGAGGCCACGGGTTGGGTGAGCCATACATGGTGAGGCGACGCTGGGATTACTTCGTGACGCATCTTCTGGGCGCCGAAGCCCCGAAGGAGTTCCCCATGGGAGGGCGGTGAGGGCGAACCCCTTTCCGGCGAATACGGTCGGCCGCCCCGTCAGGCACGGGGCCATCCGGCCATCCCAACCGCGGTCTACTCCGCCAGCCAGCCCCGGTGCTCGATGTGTGCGGGGATGGGGGTCGAGTTGTCTTCTCTATCCGCTATCCGTTCAGCCAACCACTGAAACCACTCGTAGTAGGTCTCCCGACCACTGATCCTCCTCATCTCTTCCACAAATCGCCCCAGCTTCCGCCAGGAAAGGAGGATGGGCCCGCTGAAAAAGTCCTCGAGAAGTGCGAGGTCGATCTCTCGCCGACACGTCAGGATTCCAAGGGCTTCCCAGGTGGTCATCACTAGGCTGATATACCTCATGTCATCACCGAGGTGTAGCTCTAACTGTTGTTTGGAGAGCCCATCAGGGAGATCAACGAGCCGATTGAGGGCGACGGCAAACTCCAAGGTCTGGTAGGCCTTCACCAGTTCCAGCATGGACTCCCGGTTCTTGCGGTTTCGGTACCGTCTCAACTCAAATACGGCAAATCCGAAACCGACCATTACAGCTACGGCGGAGACGATCTCGGCAGCACCAACGAGATCCATTGACCAACTCGCTTGTTTAGGAATTTCAGCGGCTACCGCAAGCCATACCCGCCGCCGGCGGGGTTTGGTCCCCATGCTGAGGCGACCCGCCGATCGTACTAATCCGCCCGCCAACCGGAGCCGTTCATGAATCCATTTCCACCAGGTGGTCAATCTCCTCGATGCGGTCAGACGCTTCCGGAAACCCTACCAGAAATGCGCCCATAGGCTTGAGGAGAGAGAAGAGGAGCCTGGCTTTTGCCAGCGAATCCAGGGCCCGACGATCCTCTCCGATCTGGCTCGCATGGAGGCCATCAAGGAAGAGGGTCTCGGCCAGGAGCCAGCAACTCCCAGGTTCGATCTCCCCGGTGGGAGCGATGAGCAGACGAAGGGTGTCCGGGGTGGTTGCCCGGGCCAGATCGAGGGCCATCCCCCCCTGCTGGGAGACCTCCTGAAGGCGGGCTTCAACCTCCCCTTCGTCTGCACCGCCACCCAGGATCTTCTTCCGGATCGCCACCAGGGCCGCGCCCAGAACTTCGATCTGCCGAAGAATGTAGTCCTTCTGAGGCATGGCCCTCAGACCTCCCATAAAGAACGGGTTCCAGCTCTTCTTCTCTCCTGGATCAGCTCTTTTCCGGCTTTGTCCGAAAAAGCACCCCCAGGATATAGGAGAGCTGTAAAATCAGGCAGGCGTATAGGACTCCCCATTCTCCTCCGGCTCCTCCCAATGGGGTCTCCCTGGCGATCTCATCAACCATCACCTTGGCCCCCATCATGGCGATCAGGGCAAGAACGCCGAGGACGACGAGGCCGCCGGCGGTTTCCCCTCCCATCTGAGCCTTCCCCCGGAGTGAAACCCAGGCAAGCGAAACCAGGTCGAAAACCAGCACGAGAAGAAACCCGAGGAGAATCAGCAGCTGGATGGCTCCCAAGGTCCCTCCGCTGGCGCTGACCCCACCCCACGCCAAGGGCAAGGCTACCAGATTGAAGAGGAGCCAGAGGCCGGCAGCGGAGGCAAGGAAAAACAGGGTGTGGCGGACATACGTGTGCTTTTCCGTCTTCATAGCCAAGGTCACTCCAATCTGCGCATGTGTGTCTCCACCTCGTCTTCCCATACCCCCATCCTCATCAGATCTGGGTGTTGAAGGGAATATGCGTCTACGGTCAGCCGGTAGACCTGAAAGAGCTCCGGACGACTGAACTCGCGTCCAACGACCTCCTGAAATAGCTCGTTGCACCCATCCTCCCCACCTACCTCCTTCGCACCACAATGTGGGCAGGCGGCCGGATCGATTTGGGCTGCGTCCGATCCCGAGGGGCTGGTAGTGATGGTGTTTTGGGTCTGGAAGAGTGTGCTTTCTCCACCTGGCGGTACTCGTCGCCCGCCGTTCCGATCTCGAACAACAAACGGAACTGGTCCGGGCCCTCCCGGGAGTAGGTTATCCGGGTGCGCATCCCCGGGGGGCCGTTGTGGATCCTCTCACTCTCCACCACGAAAGAGTTCCCATCGTCCCCGATTCGCACAGCACCATCGGTGACGAAGGTCTCGACAAAAAAAGTGTTGGCGGTGAACTCGCCCGTTTGATTGTCCCGGTACAAGACCGATAAATCCTGATGAAGCTCGAACTCCGTGCTGGGTTGGGGAGGAGGAAATACATCGACGGTTCGTTCCACCAGATAAACCCCGGCCACTTCATACGAAAAACGTTTATGGATATAGGTGGTACGATCGGAGAACTCGCCGTACCCCTGCCACTCCCCGATCAACCAGTCCAGAGGCTGGAATCGGGCCTCGAAACGGCTCTCGGTCCAGTCGGGAGAAGGGTCCTGGGCCTTCAGCGGCGCCGCCCGGAAGAGCATGGGAATACAGCAAAAAAGCAGTGCCTTCTTCATTTTTTCTGGTTCCTATCGGATTCGAAAGGCGCACGAGGAATGTGGGCCAGCCCACTCCTTGCCTCCGACCAATCCCGCTGGCTCATGGACTCGATTCCCCTCCCCGGAGAGGCTCCGGTGGCGAGAGGGGGATCCGGTCATCCAACAGGTGAAAGCCGATGTCGTCGATACTTTGGGTGCCATTGGTCAAAACGACCACAGCCCGACGCCCCACCCGATCGAGGCCGATGAAGGAGTGGAAGCCTCCGGTCCCCCCATTGTGCCATACGATCGGACGGTCCGAGAACCTCTGATCGACCAACCATCC
>JBDHGR010000212.1:0-7220 GCA_039589815.1 Gemmatimonadota bacterium
GGCACGTCCATGGAGCCGCGTCCGGGGAAGGGAATGACGAAGGTGGGACGGTGGCGGGGGAGCTCCAGGGGAAGCTTCGGGTAGTCCGGATCCATCCCCTCCAGGAGAATTCCCTCGTTTCCTTGGAGGAAAGGAAACTGAAGGCCGTGGGGGGCGCACCGGCTCGCCAATGGGTGTAGAAGATCCGGATAGTCTTCCGCAGCAGCTGCAACGGCGTTGCGGCGACAGAAATCGGCGGGAAGCAATCCCTGGGCCACCTCCGGGAAGGTCCCGAACGATACCGCACTGGCAGGGGGTAGCCCGATCATGGCCGATCGGGGAAAGGTGGTGGGGAATACGTAGTCAAATCCTCCAGGGATGGGCTGCAAAGCCCAGTACAGGGGATTACGAACCGTCACGCGGTCCGGGGTTAGAAGGTCGTCCGTCCTCTCTATTCTCGGCAGCTCCCGGCCTTCCACTCGGCCCTGGTCTCCACCCAGCACCCATCCCATGCCAAACGGGTTTCTGGGATACTCCAGGGGCTGGGGAGGCGAGTCCCCATAGATCCCCTCATAGGCTGCACGGACCCGCCTGATGCTTTCTGCCCGGTCTTCTTCGGCCCCTGCCAGGACCTCTCCCTCGAAGAGAGCGTCTCTCCCTCCGTACGCATACTCCCACCGCAGAGGAAGCTCCTCGAAGGGCTCGGGATCCGAGAACACCACCCTACCACCGACTCGGTCCATGAGGCGGCGCCCCGTCACCGAAAGGGCCACGCGCTGCGGGCCGACGCTCACCGCCACCTCCATGGAGGTCTCTGGACGACTCGGTCGGGCGACTCCCTGGACCACTACGTCCGTCCCGGTCTTCCAGCCTACCAATTCGGGGAGAACCTTCCAGGAGGGGTCCCCCTCAAAGCCTTCGATGGGATCGTGTGGAGTCCCCTCAGAGTCCAGCGGCTCCGGTTCGTCGGCCGGCCGGATGTTCCCTCTCCGGTCGAACCGGTAGGTGCCCTTGTAGAGCGCCACCAGCTCGTCTCCTCCTTCGGGGGCTATCCCCAGGACGCCGACGACACCCGGGGTCCTGGGGCGCAGGTGGGGGGGCGTGTCCGGGGCCGGCCCCTCGAGAGCGGTCGTGGGCTGGGGGATGGGGACAGGCTCGTCGGACATAGGCGCTCCTGTTCGGCGCGGAGGAGGGTCAGCCAAGGACGGCCTCCCTCAACTCCTCCGGCGAAAAGAGATAGCGGAAGAGGGCGCGGTAGGTTGCGATGACCACCCTCTCCGGCCCCAACACCAATACGGTAGAAAGCCGCGTGGGAAATCGGGACCGTCTCCGTCCGATTCTTACGCTCACCTCGGGCCCTCTAGAGGGCGGAAGGGGGATGTCTACGTCTCCTTCGGGTGCGGCGGCGAGCAGCCGCACCCTTTCCGGCAGGGCGCCTTCGGGAAACACGAGTTCGGGAATGGCTTCCTGAAAGATGGAGTCCAATAGAGTCTCGACCTGGGCCTTCGGTTCCATCCCCCCCAAAGCCTGGACGAAATCCCCGGGCATGCCCGACGGGCGCAAAAGGGAGACGGGCTCAGGGCTATCGGACCAGTCAGAGAGGAGTGAGCCCGGCCGCTCCAGATTGGGGAGCGGCGTCCCGTCGGCGCTCTCCGGGTCCATGACGAAGCCGCGCCCTTCTGGGTTCACCAGGTGAGGAACCTCCTGTCCATCGAACGTCGCGGCGCCCCCGTAGGCCCGATCGTTGGTGAGGGGCATCGTGAGGAATTCGGCTGGGTAGGAGGGGACCACCCGACGGCCCTCTTTCACCCAAACCCGATCTCCCAGAACCTCGATCCAGACCGCCCTGTCGCCGCAGATTACCCCCGAACGCAAATAGGTAGTGGGCTTAGCCTCCGGGGCCACGGCCTCTGAGAAGACGAGCAGGTCGGTGTCTCGCTTTCGGAAGTCCATGTCCGACTGGAGGTTCCGGCCTCGAAAGAGAAACGGTTGATCGAAGACTGGCCAGGCTTCCTCTCCCTCTTCCCGGTCGAGCCGGCTCCCGTCTGCTCGGAAGGTGGCCTTGCACACCACGATCCCCAACATTTCCCGGTCGCCAGTGGAGCCGGTAAGCGCCTTGGCAGGCAGTGGGGTTCGGTTCTCGAACTCCATCAGGCGGATTCTCTCCGGGCCTGGGCCTCTCGAGGAGTCGCTTCGGGAGACGGGGCGTCCGGCGGACCCACGGTGTCATCATGCGCACCGTCTCCCACGAAGGGGATCTCACGGAGCCTGCGATGGCTCCAAAGCGCTGCTTCCTCGGCGAGGACACTGTCCCTCTCCTCCCATGCCTCGTCGTCCGTCCGCCCGTCCTCAGGATCCAGGAAGATCCTGACCGGACGGGAAAAATGGGCCTCCCGGACGTGTGCGAAGGCGCGCTCTTCTCCGTCGGTCCAGAACGGTGGCTCGGGGGCATGCCCGTCGAGGGCGGCGTCCAGGTAGGCCTCCCGAAGCCTTCCGAGCTCATGCTCCAGAGTGAAGACTGCGCTCACATCCCTGATTTTTCCGAACATGAGGCCCTCAACAGTTCATGCGGATGCGTTCTCCGTCGATCTTCACGTCGTCATTTGCACGCACGTCCACGTCTCCCACGTGCGCCCTGATGCGCTGGCGGGCCGCCTCCTGCACCAGCGAACCGTTGGCCGCGAAACGGGCATCCCCGCCGCTCTCGATGGTGACCCCATGCCGTCCATGGAAAGAAATGGAGCGGGCCTCCAGGGCCAGATCTCCCTCGCTGCGGAGGGCTATTGATCCGGCCTCGAGGCGGAGTTCGATTTCCCCCTCCCGAACCACCAAAGTGAGTGCCGGTGCTCCCGACGGAGCTAGAATCCGCACCAGGTCTTCTGTCGGAGTCCGCTCGATGTCCATTCTGCGTCTTCCCACGAGTTCCAGTGTCGTTCCCGTTGGTGCTTCTCCTCCCTCGGTCAAAGCTTCCCTCCTCCTGGTTGTCCTGGACGGACAGGTGTTCATACCCAACGGAAGTGCCTTCCCCGTCATCCGTTGTGTTTGATGAGCCCTGCCACCACGTCGAACATCCCTGCCCCATTGATGCTGATCGAGCCAGGCGTCATGTCGATCGAGGTCCCGCCGGCCATCAGCTTGATTCCCCCCGGGGCCGAGATTTCGATGGTTCCGCCGGCGCCGATCTTTATGTTTGCGGAGGCATTGGCGTCGAGGCCTGCACCCACGTTGATGGCCATGGCGGCACCGCTGGTGAGGTTGATGGCACCGGATGCGTCAAGGGAGTGGTCGGCACTGGTTCCCACACTGTCGTTCCCGGTGACGGTCACCGACCGGGTCCCGGACACCTCTGTCGTCTGGGAGCCGCTAACGGAAACGGTGCGATCCCCACTCACCGATATGGTCTGGTTCGATCCCACCGACACGCTCTGATTGGAACCCACATCGAGACTGTCATCTACGCTCACAGAGGACGATCGGTTGTTGCCTACGGATTCGGTTGAATCATTCCCGACGGTTCTGCTTTCATCGTACTGGGCGTGGACGGTGAATTTCTCCTCCCCAGGAGTGTCGTTCATGGACATTTCGTTATAGCCCGAGCCCTTGTGGGAATCGGACTTGATTCCACTTACGACGGCGCTGTCCGGGAGAGGGAAGGGGGGCATGGCTTCCGCGTTGTATACCCGGCCTGTAATAATGGGCCGGTCCGGATCCCCCTCCAGGAAGTCCACGATGACCTCCTGACCGATCCTGGGAATGGAAACGGCGCCCCAACCCTTTCCCGCCCAGGGATGGGCGGGTCTCACCCAGCAGGAGGAGTTTTCATCCATCTGCCCCAAACGATCCCAATGGAACTGGACCTTCACCTGCCCATTTTTCTCCGTAAAGATCTCCTCTCCTGAAGGCCCCACCACCACGGCCGTCTGAGAGCCCTGGACTACGGGTTTGGGGGTTCGGCTGGCAGGCCGGAAGGGGATGGAGGAGGGTACACATTCGAACTGGTTGGAATACTCCACCTCGCCTTGAGAGGTTCGGTAGCCCCCACCGTGCCCCGAGTGCCAGATGCTCTTCAAGAAGTAGGTCTGGTTCGTGTCTGCTCGGTAATGTTCCGAAAGGTCGAATTCATAACCGCTTCGGAATGCCCGGCATCTCCCGACACCCCGCACCAACTCTTGGGCGGCGGCGCGCTCCTGGAGCCGGAGGGAAGCATAACGCTCCCCGTCTGAGAGCTTGGAGTATTTCCCCGGGAAGTCGTAGATCTCCTCATAGTCCTCGTCCGAAGCTGAACTCTCCAGGTTCATGGACGGTTGGGCGAAATCGTAGTCCGTGATGGTCACCTTCGCCGTATATACCTGATGTTCCCGTTCCATCTCGGTGATGACATCCTCATCGGCTCTGGCGTCCGGGGATTGTTCGACCCGGAAGATGTCTTGCCCCTCGCATTCCTCCACTGCGCTGCGATCATCGGCCAAAATAAGCTTGTGGCCCTCGCTGGAGTGCTGGAAGAAATAGAAGATCCCCTCCTCTTCCATTAATCGGGATACGAAGTCCAGGTCCGATTCCCTGTACTGAACGCAGAATTCTTTTGGTGAGTAGTTTTCAACGCACTTACTCTCGAAATCAGCCTGCCCGTATTTGCTGAACACTTCCTCGATGATTTCCAGGACCGTCTTCTCCTGGAAGATCTTGCAGTCCTGGTTCAGCGACAAAAACCAGAGCCAGGGAACGATCTCGGCCTCATAGGATGTCAGATCCTCGTCTTTGCCCTGTTGGGCGAACCGGTTACAGAGTCCGTGGATTTCTCGATCCGATCCGTCTGGGAGCCGGATGGAAAGAATCATGGGCTCCCTAAGGACCTTTTTCGGGTCGATGCCGGTTTCTTCGGACAGGCACTGGAGAGTGAACTCGAACGGCTCAGAGACATGTTCTTCGCCCGTGAAACCCTCGAGAAGGAGTACGTCATCTCCAAGGGACGGAACTTCAACGCGAAAGGCTCTGTCAGTCTGTGAATAACGGGGCATGAAACCGTTCTTCCTTTCTTAGGGAACCTCTGCGCAACTGGGGCGCGGCCGCACCCTACTTGCGCAGAGGCTCCCTAGCCAAAAGCGCCCTGGGGCACGGGTACTTCTACCGTCGATCTACCTCCAGGCGACGGTCCTCCTCTAAGCCAAGGTATACTCGAACTGTCCCCTGTCCCCTACGGAAACGTTGACACTGCTCGGCTCTTCTCCGCCCAACATCGCCTCCAAGAGAACTCGGGAAAGGTCCGGCAGGACGGTGTTGCTGAGGATATTGTCGATGTTTCGGGCACCACTTTCCACCTCGGTGCATCGCTGGGCGATCTCATCCTCCAGGGCGGGCTCATAGGTGAGGGCCATCCCTCTCGTTTCCTCGAGCCTCCTCCGGATCTTATTCAGTTTGAGCCTGACGATGGTCTTCAAAGGCTCGTCCCGGAGCGGGAAGAAGGGGATGATGACCGTTCTCCCCAAGAAGGCCGGCTTGAAAACCCCGTCCAGCTCCGGTTTCAGCGCCTTCCCGAGTCCCTCCCAAGTGGGCATGGTCTCAGGGTCGTCGCAGAGGGTCATGATGGTGTCGGTTCCAGCATTGGTGGTCAGGATGATGATGGTGTTCTTGAAGTCGATGACCCGGCCTTCCGCATCCTCCATTCTTCCCTTGTCGAAGACCTGGAAGAAAAGCTCCAGGACGTCCGGATGTGCCTTTTCGATTTCGTCCAGTAGGACCACGGAGTAGGGGCGCCGACGGACGGCTTCCGTGAGGATTCCCCCTTCCCCGTATCCCACATAACCCGGAGGTGATCCCTTCAGCGTGGAGACCGTGTGGGCTTCCTGAAACTCGGACATGTTGATGGTGACCATGTTCCGCTCACCGCCGAAAAGGAGGTCCGCCAGGGTGAGGGCCATTTCGGTTTTTCCGACCCCGCTGGGACCCACGAAAAGGAACACGCCTTTGGGCTTGCCAGGATCTTCGATCTTCGCGTAGGAAGTCCTGATCCGATGGCTGACCACCTCCAACACGTGATCCTGCCCGATGATTCTCTCCCCTAGGTGCTTCTCGAGTTCCAGAGCTGTGGCTGCCTCATCCCTCATCATCTTACCCACCGGAATCCCGGTCCATCCCGAAATCACCTGACCCACCAGTTCGCCGTCCACACAAACAGGAACCAGGGGATTCTCACCCTGGAGCTTGTCCAACTCCTCGTTCAATCCCGTCAACTCGGTCCGGAGTTCCTCCGGGTCAGCTGGCTGCGAGGGCGGCACCCCTTCGGCGTCAGCCTCGGGGTCCTCCCCGACTTTGTCGGGTTCTGATGCTTCAGAGTCCTCATTGTCGTTTCCATCGGGCTCCAGGGGTTCGCCTACCCCGTCGCCGGAGGCCGTGGCTTCCAGCGTCTCCCGTAGTTCACGGATGCGCAGTACCAGGGCTCGTTCTTTCTCCCACCGTTCGGTCAGCTCGGCCAAGTCCGATTCGGTGGATGCCCGCATCTCGGCGAGTTCCGCCAGGTATTCCGCATGGTCCGCGCCCGTGGCCTGTTCTCTCTGGAGCACTCGATCCTGGACGGCCAGGTCATCCAGCCGCCGTCTTGCCGCTTCGATGGGGGCAGGAGTGGCACTCTGCCCCAGGGCGAGGCGAGCGCAGGCTGTATCCAAGACACTCACCGCTTTGTCCGGCAGTTGCCGGTCAGAGAGGTACCGGGCTGAAAGCCGGACTGCGGCTTCCATTCCCTCTTCCAGTATGCGAACCGTGTGATGCTTTTCCAGAGAGGGTACGACACCCCGCAACATGACCTGGCAGAGTCCTTCGTCGGGCTCCTCGACTTTGATGAGCTGAAACCGCCGGGCCAGAGCGGGGTCTTTTTCGATGTACTTCTTGTATTCGGACCAGGTGGTTGCCGCCAGCGTTCGAAGTTCCCCTCTGGCCAGGGCGGGCTTGAGAAGATTCGCTGCATCGCCCTGCCCTGCGGCCCCCCCGGCCCCGATCATGGTGTGGGCTTCGTCGATGAACAGGATAATGGGGGACGGCGACGACTTGACCTCTTGGATGAGGCCCTTGAGCCGGTTCTCGAACTCGCCTTTGACGCCCGCGCCAGCCTGCAAGAGCGCAAGGTCAAGCGTCCGAATGGTGACGTTCTTGAGAACATCCGGCACGTCACCCTGGACCACCCTCATGGCGAAGCCTTCCACCACAGCGGTTTTCCCAACGCCGGCTTCCCCCACCAGAATGGGATT
>JBDHGR010000213.1:0-8669 GCA_039589815.1 Gemmatimonadota bacterium
CGTTCCCCTTCTTCCACTGCCGGGAGCTGATGGTCGGGAAGGCACCGGTGAGGGCGCTTCGAGTGTCCTACGTGGGCGAGCTCGGCTACGAGCTCCATCATCCCATCGAGTACCAACGGCATCTCTACGACTTGTTGATGGAGGAGGGCCGGCAATACCAAGTCGTGGACTTCGGCTACCGCGCCCTGGACGCCATGCGCCTAGAGAAAGCCTATCGGCTTTGGGGCGTCGACATGTCCGCCGACTACACGCCCATCGACGCCGGGCTCGAGCGCTTCGTCGATTTCGATAAGGGCGATTTCATCGGCCGAGACGCCCTCCTCGCACAGCGGGAGCAAGGCGCTACGGAGGGACTTGCGTGTCTCGTCATCGAGACCGAGGACCGGGACGCCCACGGATTCGAGCCCGTCCGTTTGGGACGAGAGATCATAGGCTACGTGGCGGCAGGCGGTTACGGCCCCATGGTCGAGAAGTCCATAGCCCTTGCCTATCTGCCCACGGACTTCCTGGCGCCCGGGACGGTCCTGACGGTGGAACTAGGCGGGGAAGAGATGGAGGCAACGGTCGTCGAGCAACCGCTGTACGACCCCGACAACGAGAAGCTATTCGGCTGAGGAGTCACGCCAGCTCATGTCTAACCTTGAGCCGGTCCGGATACCGGCACTGCCTTCTGGGCAATCAAGGCTACCACAGCCCGGGTAATGTCGGTGGCGAAGGCGTAATCGAAGCTCACCCCATTCGGACTTCCATTGGCAAGCCGGTCCGAGGCATCTTCGTGGTCGTGGACATACGGGTTCGCCTCATCCCAATCCGGATCCGAATTCTCGATGACAAGAAATGCCGGGATTCCTCTCGCTTGGAACGGGTCATTGTCGCTCCGGGAATCGCCCACGTTCCAGGTATCGCCGATGGTCAGGGAGGGGACATAGTCCGCAGCTGCCTGGACATAGGCCTGGACCCAGGGCATGGAGCCGTTGGTCTCCAACTCGGCGTCGATGGCCGCAGTCGGATCGATGTCGGATCCCGGCCGTAAGATCAGGTCTATGCTGATCATGCCCAAGACGTTCTCGCCGCCCGGGATCACATGGTTCTCGACATAGTCCTTGCTTCCCAGCAACCCGTCTTCCTCGGCGTTGAAGCCGATGAAGCGAATCGTAGACTCGAACCGGTACTGGCTCAGGACCCGGGCGGCCTCCAGCACGCCTGCAGTGCCGGAGGCGTTGTCATCCCCGCCGGGCCGATCGCCCTCGAGGTGGTCATAGTGGGCGCCGACGATGTAGATGTTCTCGGGGGTGCTCGTACCTGCCAGTTCGCCAACAACGTTCATGTAGCTCCCTTGCACGGAAACGCTCAGGCCCATCGAGGCAAAGACCTCCTGGAGGTACAGCCTGGCTTCCTGATTGCCGAGGGATCCGGGACCCTCCCAACCATCCCGGTTTCGATATCCCATGTCGTATTCGGCACCGTCCAATTGATACGTGTGGTAGTGCGTCTGGGAAACGCCATCGACCACTGACTGAACGGACGGGGCCGCGGCCTCCCTTTCGCACCCCGCCACGGCCAAGGTGAGCAGGGCCGCTGTGGCCCGCACAACCCAGAAGGTGGGATGATCTTGCGTGAGTTCTCCGTTCATGATTGAGAACTCTCGTGGTCCGCCTCCGCCCGTCGGACGATCCGCCGAAGCTCGGCGAGCGTGTCGTCGGGGAGGGGCTCGGGTCGGTGCTCTTCCAGGATCGTGTTCACCCGGGTCGTTGCACGCTCGGCCAAGCTCTCACCGCCCCTTCCCTCCCATGCCTCGTACGAATCCCGCTCGAACAGGGTCGGGTACCACCGCTCCCTGAAGTGGTCCAGCGTATGCTTGGTGTGCAGGTATCCACCCTCCGGTCCGGCCTCGGCGATCACATCCAGGGCCAGCGTCTCATCGTTTACCTCGAACCCTTTCCCAAAGGCCCTCAGCCAGCTCACGATATCGTCGCAGATGGCCAGGTGGGCTAAGGAGTAGGTCAATCCCGATTCGAGGTAGCCCACGTCGTGGATGATATGTCCGCCGGAGAGTGTCGCGTTCATGAGGCTCAACGTGGCCTCGATGGCCGCCTGCTGATCTACGATCTTGGACTCCGTGGCGCCCCCGATGGAGAACATGGGAAGCCCGTAATGGTGTGCCAGCGCCTGAGGATGGCCTCGCTCGGGTTCGATATAGGGCAGGGTCATGGTCAGCATATCCAGTGGACCGGGTGGCATGCCCGGTACGCCGACCGGAGCTCCTTCTCTCGTCAACTGAGCCAACACAATCCCCAGGAGGACGCCTGCATAATCGAAGGCGAGGGCTCCGGCGGGAGTCATGGGGCAGGTGACGCCACACGTCGAGGAAGGGATGTAGAGAGCCGGTAGGTTTTTCGACGAGAGGAAAAGCAGCTTCTTCAGTGCGTCCACGTTATGGTGAAGGCCGGTCTGCACGTTGATGTAACAGGTGACCGTCGGGTTCTTCTCCAGCGCTTCGGGCCCACCCGCCACGGCTTCGGCCATCTCCACAGCGTCCACACACCCCCCGGATTCGTAGCTGACGAAGACAATGGGTTTAGTGGTATGGGAGAGCATGGCGGCCATCTGATGGCGGTCGGCGATAGCGGTATCGACATCCGTTGGGAGCACCATGGACATGACAAAGTCGATGTTCTGGAGCGCGTCGCAGACCACAGTGCCTTCGACCACGTCCTCCAGGATTGGCTTGCGGCGCTCTCCGGTCCTGTGGTCGATGATGTTCAGGCAGTCCGATCCGGGTCCGAAAAAGCAGTTCCTCCCTTCCACCGGCATGACGGGCCGCCCCTCCCTGTCATGAAGGACCATCTTGTCGGGTGCCGTCGACAGGGCCTGTTCGACAAGCTTGGGAGGTACATGGACCAGACCCTTTTCATCGACCGCAGCCCCTGCCTTCTCCAGTAACACCACTGCATCGGACAGCTCCAGCCGGACGCCAACCCTTTCGAGGATCTCGAGGGAGGCGCCATGGATCCTCTCGCATTGGTCGTCCGTGAGACGGGGGTAGACCGCACCGTCGAAAGTCCCGGGGCCAATCTCCCGGTTATTCATCCCCATTCCTCGCTTTCTTGGTCGATCGTCGCATGATCAAGAGGGCCGCTAAAAGACCCAACACGCACATCCCTGCAACAAAGAGAAAGAGAAATCTGTATCCCGGGGCGCCGGGGTACCGGTCCAGAAGAGCCCCTCCCAGCAAAGGCATGAAGATGTCCGGTGCATATCCGATGACGGACACGATGCCGGTGGCCGTTCCCGTCAGGGCCAAAGGGACCCCCCCTTCTTCGAGCAAGGCAAAATAGATCCCTCTTATGGCAAAGATCGCCAACGATGCCACCACTGTATTGACCAGGACCATGAGGATCCAGTCCGGGTCCCCAGGGGTCATGGCGAACAGGGCGAAGCTGGCTATCAGGATCCCGAACGACCCAGCGATGGCTTTGGAAGGGCCGATCCTATCTGCCAGGAACCCGGCCGCCACCGCCGGAAAGGGCTTCACCCACGATTTCGCGATGCCAATGGCTCCACCCACGACGACGGAGGCCCCAAAAACCTCCGTTGCGTAGGGCGTGAAGGAGAAGGAGCCCCAGTAGGCGCAATAGGCTGTGAAGATCACGACGGACATCAGCCACACCGCCGGCATCCTCAGCACGCTGATCACTTCAGAGAGGCTTACCTGCTCTTTCTCTCCGGATTCCTGCGGGGTGGAATCCTCGAGGACGAACCAGGTCAAGACGCCCAGGAGAACATCTGTGATGGAGAAGAGGATGATGACCCAGGCCAGCCCGACTTTCCCGCTTCCCAGCATCGCAAAAAAGGCCAGGAATACTGACGAGGACACAGCCTCTGCCACACCCCGCCCCCCTTCCAGAATCCCGAAAGCCCTGCCCTGCTGGTGAGAGGGAGCCCAGTTTCGGGTGGCCTTGATGAGGGCGCCCCAGAAAAGGAATGTGATGGAAACGCCCCAGAAGGCATGAATCGCCAGAGACACCCTATAGGAAGGAAATGTCGCGAAGTAGAATCCGGCGAGGCCCGTGGAGACGCACGCCGTCGACATGAGCTTTCTGGGGGAGATGCGATCCGCGAGCCAACCCCCCGGGAAGTAGGTGATGAGCGCCGTGATCCCGAAGGCGCTCATCAGGCTTCCCAACTGAGTCCTGGACAGGCCGAGGGCTTCCTGCAGCGGGAGGTAGTAGACTTCGAACAGGTAGGGGAGGAGAAAGATGATGCCGCCGGAGAGGCAGAGAGTCGTCATGACCAGCCAGCGACGGAATCTATTCATCGACCCGTCCTTGGAATGGAAGGTTCCACCCTTCAGTCCCGGTTCCGGGCCCGTTTCTGGATACGGTCCAGCTCCTTCTCGACGTCTTCGTCGAGAGGAAGCGGTTCATGGTTCGCCAGAATCTGCGCTACCTTTTCCCGAGCTTCTTCGATGAGTGTGGGCCGGCCGGCAGCCTCCCAGGCCTCGAAGGAATCGTGCCAGCCAAGCTGGCTGACGTACATCTCACCTCCACGGAGAGCCGTAGCCGTGGAGGATTCAGTCAGATAGTGGCCACCCGGTCCGACGCGGTGTATCACATCCTCCAGCCACTTGCCGTCGTCGGCGAGGATGCCCTGGCGAGCCCGTTTGCCCATTCTGAAGGTTTCCACATCGATCAGAAGTTGCTCGAGGCTGAGGACCATGGAGCCGCCCATCAGGCCGCAGCCCACCAGGATGTCAGGCCAGGCCAGGGTAGCCAACAAACCGTTCATCGAGCTCTCATAAGCATTCTGAATGCCGGGGACGTAGTGATCCGTCGCCATCCCCGATGCCTCTACTGGCAGACCGTAGTAGCGAGCCATCTCTACGGCGGCAGCGGCCAGGAGCCCTCCTTCGATGGCGCCGGCGCTGTACCCTCCGGAATATGGGTTCATCATCGCCAGGGCCGGGGCGTAGATGAACGGGGTACCCGGCGCACCAGCCTGCACCAGGCAGAGCATGGCCAGGACCTCGCAGTTTCCCAGAACCATAGTGGAAATCAGGCTGCCGGGGCCCGTGGAACCCATCAGCGGCATGGGCATGACTGCCACGGGTATGTCCCAACCCAGAAGCTCCAGGTAGGCATCGGTGCGCCTTTCCTCGATGATCAGTGGCGATTGCGGGCACAGGATGCACGATAGCGGGTGCCGGCGACGGATGGTCTCCTTGTCGCCGAAGACCACCTGCAGGACCTCCAGAAGCCAGAGTGCATCCTCTGGGTTGTGGATTCCATCCTGGACGTGTTTGGAGAAGTTGCGGAAGAGGTGCCGCCAGTGGGTCACCCGGTCAGCCACGGCTGTTCCACAGTCGCTCCGCTCGATCATGTCCCAGTAGAGGCCGATCTCGTCCAGAGCGTCGGTGAGGCGAGTCGCCTCCAGCCAGTCGTCGAAGGTGCCGGGGCGCCTCTCCCCCGTCTCCCGATCCAGAGCGTAAATGGCCAAACCGTCGATGAGCAGTGTGCAGTCCCCGCTGTTCATTTGAAGGTCCCATCCTTGCCGGCGAGCCCCAAGGGTGAAGTCCTTGGGAGCCGATCGGAGGGAGTCTTCGACCAGCTTTCGCGGGAAAAGCACGGTGCTGCTGCTCCTGTCGACCTCCGCCCCGGCCTCTTCGAGAATAGCCCGACCCTTGGCGGTGTCCACTCGCACGCCGGTGCGGGACAGGACGTTCAACGATCGATCGTGCACCCGTGCCCGCTGGTCTTCAGAAAGAACCTGCAGCAGTGTTCTCACGGTTCCGTCCCTAGTGGGGGGTTCGATCCGGTGCGCCCAAAGGCCCGGTACACCGGCCAGGCCACGGCCACCATGATGGCGGCGTAGAGGGCAGTTTGGAGCTCTGCGACGGCCTGGAACACGGAGATGAGTACCCAACCGAGAAGACATGCCCATGTCGTCCAGGGGTGACCCCAGGCCCGGTAGGGGCGGTCGGCCTCCGGCTGGCGCGAGCGCAGGATGATGACGCCCACGATCAGCACTACATAGATGAATAGGTAGAAGAACACGGAAAGGTGAAGCAGGAACTCGAATCCGCCGACCATGATCAGACCGACAGAAAGCCCCCAGGACAAAAGGACCGCGAAGATCGGATTCCCGCCTTTTGATATTTCTCCCGCACGCCTCATGGCCAGGCCATCGGTAGAAAGTGCCTGGAGGATTCGGGGGGTGCTCATATAGAGAAGGTTCTGGTGAGCGAGCAGCATGATGATGGCTGCAGCTAGCACGACGGTCGACGCCAAGGGCGAGACAACCATCTCCAGGGCGCCGGCCAATGCCAATTCGTTTCCGGCCAGGTCCGTCAGTGGCACCTTCCAGGCCAACGCCACAACCAGGCCCACATAGAGCAGGATTACGATGACCGTGCCCTTGATACAGGCCCGCGCCACAGCCCCGCCGCCGCCTTTTATCTCCCCACTGAAATAGGCGGCATACGTCCAGCCATCGTAGGTATAGATCGCAGAGGCGACCACGATGCTCCAGGCGCCGATCCCGCTACCCGCACGGGGAAGGGCAGTGGCCGTACCGCTCACCGCCGACTCGGAAAAAGCCAGTGCCAGCGTGAAGCCGACAACGATCAGTGCCATGCCGGCAGCGGCGACCTCCTGGATCTTCGCGCCCAGGGCAACACCCCGCAGCTGAAGGGCCGCGAACACCGTGGACACCATCATTCCAAGGGGTGTTCGCCACGGGCCGATTTCAGGAAAGAGCAGGGCGGCAAATTCAGTGACCACCACCGCCTTGAAGGCGATGTCGGCAACAAAGGTCAGCCAGTCCACCCACCCGATTACGAAACCGGGAAACGGCCCGTACGCCCGTCGAACCAGGGGGTAGGTCCCGCCGGATCGCGGCGTCATCCCCACCAACTCGGCCGCCACTACTGCGCTCAAGAGAATGAAGAGGCCGCTCAACACCCAGAGGGACACGAACATCAACGGATCGGGAACAACCGCCGCGACTTCCCCTGGAGTGCGTAAGATACCCAGACCAATGGTGCCGCCGACAATGACAGCCAATGGGAAGCCGCCGCCCAGCACGCGCCTCGGATGATGCTCTTTGTCTCCGGTGCTCAGATAGGACCTCCCGACGATCGAGAGGGGGCAGCTATCTCACCCACTCTGGTCCCGCCTACTTGCAGGCTGAATCATCCCCCTAGCGACGTACCGCCGCCTTGAGGAGTTCCCCAATCCTCCAGTTCTCCTTGAGGCCTCCGAACACCTCCGCGCCAGGCCCGGAAGCGAAGAGGGGGACCATCTGGGCGGTGTGGCTGCCTGTGGTGTAGCGGGCGACGAGGGTGGAGGAATCCTCGATCGTCCTCGCTCGTCTCCTCAGGAGGGCGGATATTTCCACCAGATTTCCGGCAATGCTGTCCGTCATCTCGGAGAGTTCCCCCTCGACCAACCTCCTGGCCTCCGCTAACCGAGCGACCGTGGAATCGACCGTCGCCGCTGCTAGCGTCAGCACCCGGCGCGATCCCATCTGTTGGATCGCCAGGCCACCGGTTTCGTGGTCGGCGGTGACAACGATCAGCGTCTCCGGGTTTTTTTCCTGGTACTCCAGGGCCACGCCGACCGCCCGGTCGAGGTCGAGCATCTCGGCCTCTATGGCCGGGAGCGGATCCCTGTCATGGCCCCGCCAGTCCGGCTGAGATCCTTCGACCATCAAGAAGAAGCCTTCCGGGTCATGATCCAGGACTTCGAGGGCTGAGCGGGTCATGGCGGGAAGGGATGGAACCCTTTCGGGCGCAGGGGGCATATCCCCGTCTGCGAAAAGGCCCGCCAAGTCGGTCAGGTCGTCGGTCCGGAGCATCGCCAGCTCCGCGTCAGTCTCAACGTACGGATACCTCTCCTTGATTATCGAGAGGAGGTCGATCGAGTCTGGACGCACCAGTGGATCAAAGAACCGGCGGCCCCCCGCAAGGATTACGTCCACCTCGGCCCCCACAATTTGTCGGGCTATCTCGAATTCCATATATCGGTCCGGCACATGGGTCGCGAACGAGGCCGGAGTCGCATGAGTGATGGACGACGTCGCGACCAGTCCGGTAGCCAGTCCGCGACTTTTGGCGACCTCGAGCACCGTGGTCACGGCATTGCTGTCCGGATCGATTCCGATCGCACCGTTGAAGGTCCTGACACCCGAACTGAGGGCTGTGCCCGCCGCGGCGCTATCGGTGACCTTGTCATTTGAAGCCCTGGTATCCACCAGTCCCGAAACCGGGAATCGCTCTACCGCCAGGTGCTCCGAGGCAAAAGCAGCGGCCGTCCAGTAGCTCGCTCCTGCCCCGTCAGCAATGATGAGAATAAGCCGAGTTGGTGGCGCCTGGGCGCTGGCCTGCGGGGTAATCATCGTGCAGGAGACCAAGACCCCCCAAAACATCAGAACCGCTGAAAGCCTAAACCGCGAAACCCGCATCCTCTCAAGTCCTCGCCTTGGTTGTTTCTCAGTTCAGGAATGGTGCGGACTGTCCGGTAGGACACCACCTTCCCTGGGATCGCAGGATCCTGATAATACTCCGAATCCTCTTCGTCCGCTCTGTTGGGGCGGGCGGGGGGCAGCTCACTCTGCCCCCTCCAACTTCCGGAGATCGGAGCCGTGGTGGCGGCGAAACTGGGTTGCGGAAT
>JBDHGR010000214.1:0-12503 GCA_039589815.1 Gemmatimonadota bacterium
GGTGGTCCAGATAGGGCTCCCTCCCCTCATCTCGGGCGCCTTGGCCCGCCTCTCCCTCGTCTCACACTTTCAGAACGTGGCCCGGGGTGTCGTGGACCTGAGGGACGTGTTGTACTTCATCTCCACCGGCGCCCTCTTCTTGACGCTGACGATCGCTGTTCTGGCAAGGGATCGGTTGAGTCAGGGAAGGCCGGACTATCGACGCCTGCGAATTGGCGCTGGACTGGCCGTACTTCTTGTCTTGATCCTGAACCTCGTGGGCGGCCACATCCGAGGGCGCTTGGATCTCACGAGGGACAACCTGTTCACCCTGGCCTCCGGCAGTCGGGAGATCCTCGGGGATCTCGAGGACCTGGTCCAGATTCAACTCTTCGCATCCAACGAGCTACCGCCGGAGCTCCAACTCCAACTCAGGGATGTCCGGGACCTGTTGTCGGATTTCAGAAAGGCCTCTAACGGGCGCCTCTTGGTGAAGGAAGTGAATCCGGATGACGACGAGGGTGCTCAGGAAGAGGCTTCCGCGCTGGGGATTTTTCCGGTGGAGTTCAACGTCCTCAGGGATGACGAGTTTCAGATCAAACGCGGATATTATGGACTTGCAGTCGTTTATGCGGATGAGCAGGAAGTCATCCCCGTTATCCAGAGAACCGACGACCTGGAGTTCCGCCTCGCTTCTTCCATCCATGAGATGACCACACGGGAACGCCCGGGGATTGCTTTCTTGCAGGGGTTCGGTTCGAAAGGAGGGGTCGAGCTCCCGGGCTTGAGAGCCAGCCTCGTGGACCGGTACACGGTCCGTACGGTCCAGATGACTCCCGACTCCACACCACCCATCCCGAGGGATTCCACCGAAGTCATTGTCCTGGCCGGAGCCACTCAACCCTTGGACAGCGTGGCCCGCAGCAGAATTGAGGAGTTTGTTGAGAGCGGAGGGTCTGCCTTCCTACTTCTCGAACCGATCTACCTCGATCCGCAGAATCCCCAACCCATGCCCGTGTTTTCGGGCTTGGGGCCTGTCCTGGAAGAGTGGGGCATTCGATTCAACGCGAGTCTGGTGGCGGACCTGGCCTCGAGTGAGCAGGTATCTCTGGGGCAACGTGGCTTTTTCAACGTCATTGCCCCCTATCCGCTCTGGCCCATCGCCGCCCCATCTGGAGATCATGTCACCACACGGAGCCTCTCGTCTCTTTCCCTCTCCTGGGCGGGATCCCTGGAGATCACCGATTCCGCAGCCGTTACCCCCCTCTGGCAAACGACAGAGGCAGGGGTGCTTCGAAGCCCCACGCTTCCGATCTTCCCCGATCAGAACTGGGATGCTCCCCGCAATGAGATGGGAGTGAGAGTCGTGGCGGTGGCTGTGGATCCAGGGGCGAAGCAGGAATCCGATGAGGACTCCGCGCCCAACGGCGGCCGGCTGATTGTGGTGGCGGATGCATCCTTCCTGGATGCCCAGTTCACGGGGGCGAACCAACAGAATACCGTCTTTGCCACCAATGCCATGGACTGGCTGGCGCAGGACGAATCCCTGATCCGGATCCGATCGAAAACCCGGACTCCCCCTGCTTTGACATTCACCTCGGACTGGAAACGGAACGCAATGAAGTGGGGAAATCTGGCGGGTGTACCGCTCCTCTTCGTGGCCTTCGGGGTCATCCGGGTAACGGGCCGGCGGCGGCGGGCCGAAGCGCGTTGGAAGGAGGTGGTCCCATGAGCGAGCGAGCCTTGAAGGCCCTGTTTGGGACGGTGGTTGGCCTGTGCCTCCTCTGGTTGGTGATTTCCTTCCTTCCTGGAGGGAACCGGGGCCCGGGCGGGCCGTCGGGCGCCCTTGCCGAGTTCTTCGACGGCATCTCTCCAGAGAACGTCTCCGCCATCCGGTTCCTGGATCCGGGGAATGGGGGGCAGGTGGAGTTGAGCCGGGAAGGGGGTCAGTGGTACGTGAACGGCTTTCGGACCGATTCAGCGAATCTGGCCAGATTCTGGGAAGCCATGGACGGTGCAAAAGTCGGAGATCTCGTGGCCTCCAACCCAGAGAACCATTCCAGAATGGGCGTGGCGGCAGACAGCGCCCTGACGCTGGAAGTCGAAACTCCTGTGGGATTCCGGTCTCTCCTGGTAGGAAACCCGGGCGCCCGGTACGGAACCGCCTTCATTCGCCTCCCTTCAGAAAACGACGTCCACCTCCTTGAAGGGAATGTCCGGCCCCAGGTCACACGCTCCCTCGATGATTGGCGGAACAAGCGTGTGTCCACAGTGGACACGGCCGGCGTAAGCCGGATCGAAGTGGAAAGGAAAGAGGGTGGATTCATCCTCGAGCGATCCGATTCCCTGTGGATTCTGGAAGATGGGACCCAGGCTACTGCGGCCACCGTCAGAGGGATCCTGGGGGAGATGGCTCGCCTCGATGCCTCGGGGTTCTACGAACCCGACGATTCTCTGACAACAACGGGAGGCTCCGTCCGGGCCCTGGATGAGGAGGGGAACCTCCGCTTGATTCTGGAGATGGGCTCGGGTGAAGGAGACCGATGGGTCCGAGTGGCCGGGGACTCGATTACCTACCGCGTGGCTTCATGGCGGGCGGGTCGCCTATTGCCGGGATTGGACCAGGTGAAAGAAGGCGGATAAAGAGCAGCGGGCGGTTTTATGGTCTAGGGGCCCTTAGATTGGCTATCCTCCTTTCCCCAGACAAAGGACCTCGAACCTTGATCACGCCCTTCTTCCTCGTCCTCCTGGCTGTAGTGGGGGGCATCGCAGGCACCCTCCAAGCCCACTTCATGGGCGTGATGGACCAGAACCTCGGGACGGTAGAGAGCATGTTCATCACCTATGGCGGTGGTGGCCTGATCATCGGCCTGGTCATGCTCGCCCTCGGGGGAGGTACGCTGGGAAGCTGGCTATCCGTTCCATGGTATGCCTTTCTGGCAGGGATTCTCGGGCTGGCGGTGGTGGGTATCCTGGGCTTTACCACTCCCCGGATCGGACTGGTTCCGGTTCTGACCCTCTTCGTGGCTTCCCAGTTCATCGTGGGGGCGGTCCTGGATCACTTCGGCCTCCTGGGGGCTGAGGTCCGGTCGCTGGACCTTTCCCGTGTTTCCGGCCTGGGGGTGATCCTGTTCGGGATCTGGCTGGGGATTCGCTGACCCCAGCGAGCAGCTGGAACCCGGGGAGAGGTCCGCTTATGATGGTCTCTCCGATCCACCAGGAGCCGGTCGTGTCTGCCGTTCACCTCGATAAGCTGTCATTCGCCTATTCCTCTGCCGTCCCGGTGTTCGATGCCGTGACCGTTCATCTCGGGAGTGGGTGGACCGGTGTGGTGGGCCCGAATGGCGTGGGCAAGTCGACTCTTCTGTCGCTGATTGTGGGTGAGCTTTCACCCTCCGCAGGGACCCTTACTCTCGATCCGCGGGGTGCGAGGGTTTCACGCTGCCGGCAGGAGGTGGATTCCCCGACTCCGGAGATCAGAGCCTTCGCCGCTGCGACGGATGGCCTCTCCAGGAGGTGGCTTGGCCGGCTTGGAATCGATCCCACAGCTTCCGAGCGGTGGGACACCCTCTCGCCCGGGGAACGGAAACGCTTTCAGCTCGCGGCCGCCCTGGCTTCCGACCCCAACATCCTTCTCCTTGATGAGCCCACCAACCACCTGGATCCAGACGCTCGCCAGCTGGTGGAAAGTGCGTTGGCCCGTTTCGACGGTGTGGGCTTGGTGATATCCCATGACCGGGCGTTTCTGGATCGTCTCACGATCCGGACCCTACGAGTGAGAGGCAGCACGCTTCGTTTGTGGTCGGCCCCCTACTCCACTGCGCTGGTGGCATGGACAGCCGAGGAGGCGTCCAGGTCGGAGCACCACGCCGCCGTACGGCGGAGGGAAAAGGTGTTGCGGAGGCGTCTGGCCAATGAGCGTCGGGCGGCGGATCAAAGGAACGCTGGGTTCCGGCGGCAAACCAGGAAGGCGGATCCGAAAGACCACGACGCAAAGTCAATGGCCGCGAAGGGGCGGCACGAGTCGGGCAGCGTTGCCGGGCAGCGCCGGAGAACCGTGGTCCGGTCGGCCCTGGAACGGGCACGGGAGGTCGCCGCCGGGTTGGCGCCGGAGAAGGTCCTGGGGGGGTCGATCTTCTTCGACTTCGAACCTTCGCCGAAGCGACGCCTACTCCACTTCTCCGGTCCTCTCAATGCCGGGCCGAAGCAGCTTTTCGAGCACCTCGACGTCGCAGTGCATCGGGATGATCGGGTCCGTCTTGTGGGTCCGAATGGTGTCGGGAAGAGCACCCTGCTCAGGGCTTTGATCAGAAGCGCAGGCATGTCCCCGGACCGAATGTTGTACCTACCGCAGGAGCTCACCCGGGCGGAGGGTGTGGAGCTCCTCTCCGGGTTGGACGGGCTCTCGAGAGATCGCCGGGGCAGGGTGCTCTCTGTGGTCGCGGCTTTGGGCGTAGATCCGGACGCGCTCTTCATGTCGGCCCGACCCTCCCCCGGGGAGGCCCGCAAACTCGCCATCGCTCTGGGACTCGGTGGCGGGGCATGGGTGATGATCCTCGATGAGCCCACCAATCACCTCGACCTGCCGGCTATCGAGCGTGTTGAATCGGCGCTGGAAGCCTATCCGGGCGCTCTGGTGCTGGTCACCCACGATGAGACGTTCGGTACCCGAACCACCGACACGACCTGGACGCTCCAACCGGGACGGTTATCCATTTCCACCGCCAGCCGCTGAGGGCGCCCCCCCCCACTCTTTCCTGACTTCCAAACCCATCTCCTCCACATCGAGGAAGAATGTGCGGCCGCCCCGGGGCAGAAACCTCTTTTCTGCACCTTATTCATCTTCCAGGGCGGCTTTCTCTTCGGCGATGGCTTCCTCGAGCTTCTCTTTCGTTACCTGGAGTTCTGCAATCTCCGTTTCTATCTCGGCCTTCAGTTCCGGCGGAACTCCCTTCAGCTGCCCCTGAACCTCGGCAAGCCTCTCACAGAGTCTCTTGTACTCTGCTTCCAGGAGGAGGGCTTCCTGTGCTACCTCAGCCTTATCGAAGACCACGCCTTCGGGAGAATCCTCCGGTTCCGGGGGAAGAGGGGCCGCCGGGTCCGGCGGAATGATGAGTTCGCCTTCAGAAAGGGCCCGTGTGTTCATGAAGGTGGGAGACACGATCTCCATGCGGTTGGCATGCATCGAATCCAGGATCCGAGCCCGAAGGTCCGACCGGGCCGTCAGGAATTGCTTGACCTCCTTGAGGATGCCGGCCACGCGGTACTCCACGGAGAAGTCGCCCAGCTCGAGGATCTGCACGAAGGCATCCGTTAGCCCGGCTGTCTCGGCCGCATCCAACAGAGCCTCCCTGATTTTGGTCCTGGGCAGGTCGTACCCCAAGGTCACCGTGGCTGAGATCACCGTGCCTGAGCTGCGCAAGGTGGTAACGGGGTTCGTCACCAGGAACAGGTTCGGGAGCGTCGTGAGCTCTCGGTCTTCCGTTTGGATCTCCACGTGGAGAAGCCCACGCTCCGAAACCCGGCCGAAGTGGTCCCCGGCCCGGACGAAATCACCGATCCTGAAATTTCTTACCGCTCTCAACATGAGCCCGGCCAGGGCGTTGCCCAGGAAGGTCGTGGAGGACAGAGCTATGCTGGCGGTGATGAGGATGCCAAAAAAGCTGAGGAGCTGTCCCCTGGTGTCGGAGGAGACGGGAAGAATCAGGAGGATGGCCAGCCCGGCTACGGCGGTGAAGCCGATCATGAGCATCTGGTTTCGAAACCGGTAGCTGACCGCGTTGGGGTGTCGGTTCAGGAGCCAGTGGGCGACAAAAAGCGCAACGACCACCCCGATGACCCCCAGTCCTGGAGGGAGAGCTGAGGCGAACCAATCCATATGAACCGTTCCGATCCTTGAGATCTGGCAGGGCCGATTCGAGGCTACCCTTCAGACGCACTTTCGGGTGTCTGGGATCGGTATGAGCCTACGCCGTCCCTACCGTCGGTGGCAAGGCAGTGCTCCATGTGACGGATCTGCATGCCGATGTGGGTGATCCGCACGAGGTCAGTCAAAATGGCGGGGTGGTGAGGGTACCTGGATGGGGCCGACGGCGTTGGTTCATTGGGGGGCCTCGTAGGCCGGAGAGGATCGGAGTGGTCAGATTCGGCGAGATCCTTCCTACCAACAAGCGGGGGGCTTCACAATGATCAAGGACATTCGCCGGGCTAGGGGGTATACCGGCCGCCGGTTCCGCGGACGCCTCTCACCACCAGTTTGGAAAGACCGATCGCGGTGACCTGAAGATTGAGATCCACTTTGGCTCGCTCCTCGGCCGTGACCGTGACCTCCTTCCGTATTTGGCCGTACCCGATAATGAGTGCGATGACCTGTTGATCTCCAACAGGAACGTGCTGGATCAAAAACCGCCCGTCTTGGTTCGAGAGTGTCCCGCGCCCGGTACCTGACACGAACAGCTGCACGAATGGGATCCCCTCGCCTGTTGCGATATCCGTGGTCGTGCCACTGATCTCACCCGTTTGTCCAGAACCGAGGCCGGGATTGTCGGTAGACTCTCGAGTCACGTCCTCCCCACCTCCCTCCACTGTTGACACCACCCTGGAAACCTCCGCCTCCTCGCGGTCACCCGTAATGAACTCGATGGGAAGGGAGATCCAGACGGGCATCCTTTTGTCCCGATTCAGAGCGGGGGAGAATTCGATGATGCTGGCCACGCGAATGGCGGCATCGTCCAGGGCCTTGTGCCCAGAGGACGCGTTTACCTGAACGTTCTGGACCCGGCCTTCCTGGTCGACGAAGAACCACACCGTCACGGTTCCCCCGATTCCGGCATCCCTAAGGGAAGGTGGATAGTCACGTTCAAGAGCCCTGAGCACTTCTTCGACGTTCCTTACGTCTGGCTTTACCGTGTACGGAGTGAAGACTGGATAGGCCGCGCTCTCCTGGTCCGCCCCCACGTCACCGCTGGCCGCGACCGCGCCAGGGGACTCGGTTGATTCATCCTTCCCATCCGTTGGACCGGGCGCCCAGCAGGCCAACGCGACGAGAAGCGCCCCCACGCCTGCCAGAAGCCCGCCCCTGATCCATGGTTTCTTCGGCAATGGCATGGTCATGATCTTGATCCTCCGCTTGAGCGTCTCGTAGGGCTCGGAAAGCATGGCGGCCATGGGGCGACGCCGGGGAGACCTCTCACCCACATCAAGGAGTAGACTCACGTAGGGCTGCAGTCCTCAGTCGAGCCAACTGCCACCAGATGGGGAGATGCCAGGGGAAAAGGATCGGGAAAACACCGGCCAGGATGATGAGCCTGAGGTCTCCGGTTCTGACGTGCTCCAGTTCATGATCGAGGATGAAGCGCAAGGCCCAGTCGTCTACGTCCCGGCACCACCGAGGGAGGACGATCTGCGGTCGGATGATCCCCACAACTGCCGGCCCCCATTCGTCGGAAAAGAGGACGGTCTGCCCCCCAACTTCTCCCCTTCGCCATTGACGCCTGAAATGATGGGTCCGGAGGAACAGGAAAAAGAAGAACAGAAGGAGGACGCAGGTGGCCAGGGCCCACGCCGCCATGATCGGACCATCCAGAAGCCGGAGGACCGACTCCGGCGATACTTCTATGATTATGGGCTCCACCGAGAAAAGTGTCCCGGCAAGGTCCGGTGGAGCCACTGCGGTGAGACTCGGCAGGGCTACCGCAGGCGTCTCCTGTGGCCTGTTCGTCCAGGCCCAATGTCCCAAGGGCCAGCCGATAGAGAGAAGGATGGCGCCGGCCCAGATCCATCGGGAAGGAAGGCCGTGAGTCCTCAGGAGTTTCTCGAGGGCCAGACCACCAGCTCCGAGCAAACCCCCAACCATGACGGCGTACATGATCCAGGCGGTGATCATCCTTCACCCCTTTCCTTCAGTCGCTCGTCAAGAAGATCTCGAAGGTCGCGGAGTTGTTCCTTTGACAGGCCACCCTTCCGAACCAGGCGGTTCATGAGGAGTTCCGGCGAGTCCGAGAAGAGCTTCCGGGTAACCCGCTGGATGGCGCTGTCCTGGGCTTCCTCCCGGGCAATCAGTGGTATGTACCGATGGGCTTTCCCGTCGGGGTCATGACGGATATGCCCTTTCTTCTCCAGTCTCCGGAGGATGGTTAGTACTGTGGTGTAGGCCAGGTCGTCAGAGATGTTCTCGAGAACCTCCGCCACGGTGGCTGAGCCCCGTATCCACAGCACGTTCATGACATCCATCTCGCGGCCGGTCAGCACGCGTATTCTCCATGTCTTCGAGACTCTACTACCGGTGTAGTATGATAGTAGTGTGGCCTGCGGCCGTTGTCAACTACAGGAGTAGTAAGGGAGGGTTGGGTCTCCAGGGAAGACAGGGGAATCGATTCAGAGGACCCTTTCAAGTTCCTTGAAGAAATCACCTTCTTCCCCCGACGGATCGCTGAGCGATGGAAAGAATACCGCCAAACCGACCAACATCCCAGTGAGGGTCGAATAGGCTGTGATCGCGGGGGAACCGGCTCCTTGGGTGAATAAAGACAGTAGGAGGAGGAGGAGCGGAGAACAAAGCCCGGCGACAATACTCCGATGTCCATCAACTTTTGCGGTCGGATGCAGCCAACGTTTCAGGAGGCCGACCCCAACACCGAACCCAATGGTCAGGCCAACGACCTCCAACCCGAACAACATCGCCTGGGCGAAACTCAACCCCATTCCCAGCATGGACGGGAAGAACGCCACCGCCCCTGCAAAGGCACCGAATACGCCTAAGGTCGTGGGAAAAAATCTCTTGAAAACCCCCCGCACACAGGCTCTCATCGAGATCCCCCGGGGCGTAACGCCACCGTAGACGCTGAGCGAAGCTAAAGCAGTTGTCGGAGTTTCCATTGACTGATCACTGGTCCGCTTCAGGGGAAAGGGGGGTGTCCTCTTCCGTGGCGAGAGCCAACCCAGAGCCGATGCCCCAAAGTACTATATTATTAGTAGAAGATCAAACTGGCCGGGAATAGGACCCAATTCCCCATGGTCCGCGAGAACCTCATCCACGTCCGGTTCCGAAATCCCAAACCAGTATTTCCAGAGATCACCGACGGCCCAGGCTATGCAGATCCCCGACTGGCTCCTATCCTGAAAAGGAATCCCGGGACAAGGTGTTCCGGACATTCGCAGGTTTTTGACGCCCATCCTCGTTCTCCAGGTGTTGGGGTGAGAGATCGACGGTGAACCGGTGGGTAGACTCGAGACCATAGAAGAAACGGAAGGAAGTCATGCCAGACTCAACCCGGCTTGCCCTCGACCACGCGTACCACTGGGAAAAGACTCATCCGGACCGCGTTTATCTGACCCAACCGGTCGGCGGAGGGCAGGTGGAGACCTTCACCTGGAAGCAGACGTTGGATCAGATAAGGCGCATGGCCTCCTACCTCCGATCCCTGGATCTTCCGCCCAACAGCAACCTGGCGATCTTCTCCAAGAATGCCGCACACTGGATCATGGCCGACCTCGCGATCTGGATGGCGGGGCACGCCTCGGTCACCCTGTTCCCGACGCTGAGATCCGAAACGGTCCGGTACATCCTCGATCACAGCGAAGCCAAGCTGATCTTCGTAGGGATGCTCGATTCCTGGGACGATGCGAAAGCTGGGGTCCCGGACGGTCTGCCCAGGGTTTCCCTCCCAGGGAGTCCCGTGAGCGATTCTCCGCAATGGGACTCAGTGGTCGCCGGGCATGAGCCTCTCAAGGGCAATCCGACCCGGCAACCAGAGGAGATGGCGACAATCGTCTACACCTCCGGAAGCACCGGGAACCCAAAGGGTGTGATGCTTTCGTTCGGGCTGATGACAGATGCCGCTGAACGTCTCCAGGCCACGGTTTCGAGTACGCCGGAGGACCGGATGCTTTCCTACCTCCCACTGTCCCATGCGTATGAGCGGTTGGTGATCGAGATGAACTCACTGGTTAGCGGATTTCAAGTCTTCTTCGCTGACAGCATCGAGACTTTTGTTGCTGACGTTCAACGAGCCCGCCCGACCCTGTTCGTGTCGGTCCCGCGGCTTTGGCAGAAATTCCAGGAGGGCGTGCTCAAGACATTGCCTCAGAGAAAACTGTCGTTGCTTCTCAGGATTCCCCTCGTCTCAAAGGTCACGAAGAAGAAGGTGCTGAGTGGTCTCGGCCTCGATCGGACCCGCCTCGCCTGCAGTGCATCGGCTCCGATTCCAGCCTCGATCATCAAGTGGTATCGAGATCTAGGACTCGAGCTTTTGGAAGGATACGGGATGACAGAAAATTTCTGTTATTCCCATCTGAATCGACCGGGACAAACCCGCCTCGGTTACGTCGGTCACCCGTATGCTGGAGTGGAAACCAAGCTCGCTGATGACGGTGAGATCCTGATCAGGTCTCCCGGGAACATGATGGGCTACTACAAAGAACCCGCGTTATCGAGGGACGCGTTCACCGACGACGGGTTCCTGAGGACAGGCGACTTGGGCGAGATCGACGAGCAGGGTCGGCTGCGGGTCACCGGCCGAACGAAGGAGCTGTTCAAAACCAGCAAGGGAAAGTACATCACGCCGGCGGTCATAGAGAACCAGCTTCTCGTCCACCCAGATGTGGAACAGGTGTGCGTGTGCGGTAGCGGGTTCCCCCAACCCTATGCTCTGATCTGCCCCACGCGGGCCGTTCGGGATCGGATCCATGATGAGGCAAGAAGGGCGGAGGTGGAGGCCAGTCTCGTGGAACACCTGAAGAAGGTGAACTCGAGGCTCGGCCACCACGAACTCGTTCAGTTTTTCGCTGTGGTCAAGGATCGTTGGACCATTGAGAACGGGTTCCTGACGCCGACCCTCAAGGTCAAACGAGCTGTCGTCGAAGCGGCATACGATTCTCCGAGCACCGAGTGGCATGAGTCCGGTGAAACGATCATCTGGGAAAGCTGACGACCCCGAATAGCCAGAGGTAGGCCCATGACGGATTCTCCCAAGGCACCTCCACATGGCAGTGGCCTTTGGTCCCGGGCGGCCGCCGCCGCCGCCCGGACCCCAGCGCGGCGCAACCGTTACGTGGATTTCCTTAGAGCGGTGTCGATTCTGGCCGTGATAGTGGGGCATTGGATCGTGGCCGCCCCTTATGTCACCGGTGGCGAACTCAACCTCGGCAGTATGCTCGAGTATCAGTCGTGGACCCGGTGGCTCACATGGGGTTTCCAAGTGATGCCGGTCTTCTTCCTCGTGGGTGGGTACTCAAACGGCGTGTCCTGGGCGGCTGCTAGGCGGGATGGGCGGGGCTACGGAGAATGGCTGAACGCCCGCCTTCAGCGCCTCATCGGTCCGGTCATGCCTCTTCTCTTCCTGTGGGTCGTCCTGGGGGCCGGAGCACACCAGATGGGTATCGATCCGGAATTGATCAAGGGTGGCTCGCAGATGGCGCTGATTCCCATCTGGTTCCTCGCAGTCTACGTCATGGTTGTGGCCCTCGTCCCGGCAACGCACGCCGCTTGGCGGAGGTTCGGATTCGCCTCTTTCTGGGCCTTGGTGCTTGCTGCAGCTGTTGACGACATCCTGTTCTTTGTCGCCGATCTGCGAGGCCTTGGGTGGTTCAACTATGGGTTCATCTGGCTCGCCGTCCACCAGCTCGGCTACGCGTGGCATAGCGGGAAGCTCCACGGGCCCCGCAAGGCGATCCCGTGGGCCCTCGGTGGCATGACCTTGCTCCTTGGCCTTGTTACCTTCGGGCCCTATCCGGTGAGCATGGTGAGCGTGGCCGGGGAGGCCGTCAGCAACTCCTTGCCTCCGAAACTCCCGATGCTGGCTCTGGGCCTCTGGCAATGTGGGTTATTCCTCACACTGGAGGCGCCATTCCGCCGATGGCTCGAACGAGCGTGGCCGTGGACAGGTACGGTCCTCGTCAACGGGATGATCATGACCATCTACCTCTGGCATCTTACAGCTGCCACCCTCGTTCTCGGCATGGCATTGCTTCTCGGAGACTTGGGACTTACCGCCTACCCGGGGAGCGGCACCTGGTGGGCCCTTCGGCCCGCGTGGGTGGCCGTCTACCTCATTGCCCTCACTCCCCTGGTGCTGCTTTTCGGGCGATTCGAAGGCGCCCGTGCGGGTGTCGCCGCCGTTGCGCCCTGGAGGCTCGTCCTGGGGGCGGTGCTGGTGTGCGGCGGGCTGGCGTTGTTGGCCCTTGATGGTATTGGCGGCAGCGGATGGCTTGGCCTGCGAGTCGGGGTGCTGATCCTGCCTATCGCCGGGGCCTTTCTAGCCGGTGTGTTACCGACAAGTATTCCTTCAACGCGGTCCGGTTAGAGGGAGTGTCTCAACACCTCTCCCGGTAACGCTTCTGTTAACTGATTATCATCGATCACAGGTACGCCGTTGACGATGACATAGGGTATCCCTTCCGGGTAGGCGGGTCGTGCGTCGTTCTCGTAGGTGCAAAGACTCTTGACGTTCTCGTAGTCAAATACCGTGATATCCGCTCGCATGCCCTCCCTGATCAAACCTCTATCGGGAAGGCGTAGGGCATGT
>JBDHGR010000215.1:0-7192 GCA_039589815.1 Gemmatimonadota bacterium
GAAACGGTCGCCCTCCAGGGACACGCCCACCAGGAGGGCGTTATAGAGGACCCGCTCCATGACATCGATGTACCGGGCGTCTCCCTTGAGCAGGAATAAGCGATGGTTCCAGACCACGTTCCCGTAGGCAGCGCAGGTCTCGTTCCAGGCGCTCAGATTCGGGAGCTCAAAGGCTTCTCCAAACTGTTCGTGGAAACGGACCGAACCGATCCCCCCGGTCACGTACGTCTTGTGAAGAACCGTATCCAGCCAGATCCGGTCCACGGCATCCCGGTAGGATTCGCTTTCGGCCAGAGCAGCGAGATCGGTCATGGGAATGTAGAGGAACGTGGCCCTGACGCAGTGGCCAACCGCCTCGGATTGTTCAACCACCGGCTTGTGGTCCTGGGCGTAGGTCCGGTCCAGCGCGTATTCCCCGGTGCGTTCGTAATCCTCTTTGCCCCTTTCGTCGGCGAAAAACTTGGCCAGGCGCCAGTACCTCTCCTCCCCGGTGACGCGGAAAAGGGAGATCAGGCCGATCTTCAGACCCTCATGGCCCGAGATGTAGGTCCGCTTGCCGGGACCGTAGGCTTCGTCCATCTGGTCGGCTATCTGAAGAGCTGCATCCAGGGCCTGCCGCTTTCCCGTGGCCTGGAAGTAAGCAGCAGCAGCCTCCAGGAAATGTCCGGAAACCCGCACGGATTGCTCCGGGCTTTGGACTCGCCTTTCCATGGCTGCCAAGAGCCGTTCAATCCTGCCATCGACATAGCTCTCCAGCGAGGGACGGGGTTCTTTGGTCAGGATGTAGGCCGATGCCTCGATGAGCTTGGAGACGCTGAAACCACCGTCCTCTTCGAACTTGTCGAAACAATAGGGGAGAGACACGTCCCGGTTCACCGACATGCGGGGCCGCCAGAAGGCGTCGGTAATGTTCACCTGTTCCAGGGGAACGGGAGCCACCGAGTAGTCGCTCTTCGGCCACGCTGCCAGAGGGGCGTCAGAGCTCTCTAAACCCTTCGACGGGCTGTCCAGAAGAGGTAGGGCAAAGCCGCCGTGAGGCCCCGCCAAAGAGGCCAACCCTGCGGCAGCACTGGTTCTGAGAAACCTCCGGCGGTCGATGGGGCTCACGGTGTCACTCCTGGTCGTTTATCAGCCAATATCTGCAGACTATCCACCCCCCACTGTTGAGCGCCAGCGGGGAAACTCAAGATCTCAGGGCAGCTGGTTTCGGAATTCCGCGACGGATAGTCCGTAGTGTTCCGATGAATTCCCCGGGGCTCATCCTGTGGCTGGGCTCGATCCCTCACGTGTGAGCTTCGGCCCGCTGCGGGCCCCGGCGGTTTTTGCCCTCCTTTTCCGTTTATTTCTCCTCCCCCCGGCAGGGGTCACGGCGCAGAGTACTGGATTCGCAAGGACCCGATCCCCTGGTTTTCGAAGCCGGCGGGGCCTATCGGAGAGAAAGAGTCAGAATCGTGAGAGAATGTGCAGGGAAGCTGTAGGAAAAACCGTTGTGGAGGACGTCCACCGTTACCGCCCGCACCGTTGGCCGGACTACTTCATCGTCCTCAAAAGTGTGGGTGGCCTTAAGGTCCGTATGGTTCATTTCCCACACTTCAACGGTGTCCTCCGGTTCACCACTCTGGCTTTCGACCCACGTGGTTATGTCCAAGCTTTCACTTCGGTTGAGAACGTTGAGCCGGATTTGGCCGGACTCGGCGTCATACGTGGCCGAGACATCCAGGTATCCCAGGGGCCCCCTGTTCCCGGGCGTGTAGGTTGGGGACTCGACGAAAACGTCCAAAGAGATGTTCCCCCGCTGTTTTCCAAACTCCACCAGGGGGAAATACGTCGGTTGAAGAAAATATCCCTCCTCATTCGTCATGATAGGTGCGATGACGTTCACCATCTGGGCCAAATTCGCCATTCTCACCACGTCGGCATGGCGGAAGAAGGAATTGAAGAACATCCCCATGGCCAGGGCGTCCTCAAAGTTGTAGACCTCCTCCAGATCCTGGTTCTCGAACGCCCGGTACCAGACATTCCACTCGTCGTAGGCGATGTAGATGGGACGTGAGTTGGGTCGCCCAGAGCGAACTTCGTCGATGAGCCCTGCCGTGATCTCGATGTAGTGGTCGATGCGCTGGGACCAGGCCATGAACTGCTCGAAGTTGTCGGCCCGGTTGTTGATGTAGGTGTGGATCCCGATATAGTCGATGTGGTTACGTAGCTCTTCCAGGACTGTCCGGTTCCACTCGATCCAGTCCGCTCCGTAGTCGCTGGAGCCGCTGGCCACCAGCTTGATGCTGGGGTCTACCCTCCGCATGGACTTGGCCGCTTCGCGTGCGAAGATGGAATACTCCATGGGTCCCTTCTGGCCGAGCTGCCACCCGCCGTCGATCTCGTTCCCCAGGCCCCAGTATCTCACGCCCCAGGGTTCGTCCCGTCCGTTATCCCGACGCTGCTCAGCCCAGTAGGTGGGGCGGGATTCGTTGGTGTACTCCACCCAGTACCGGGCATCGTCAATGGTGCCAAGCCCGAGGTTCACGGCAATGTAGGGCTCTGCCCCGATCTCCTCGGCGTAGGCCAGGAACTCGTCCGTGCCGAATCGGTTCGTCTCCAGGTCGTGCCAGGCGAGCTCTGCGCGAACGGGGCGCTGGTCCTTGGGGCCGATGCCATCCTGCCAGTTATAGCTGGATACGAAGTTTCCTCCTGGCCAACGTAGGATCGATACCTCCAACCCCTTAACTGCCTCCAGGACATCCAAGCGGAAGCCCCGCTCATCCGAGAGGGGGCTGCCCTCCTCGTAGATGCCCCCGTAGATCATCCGCCCCAGGTGTTCGGCAAAGTAGCCGAACAGAAGAGGGTCTACCTCACCGATGGTCCGGTCGAGGTCGATCTTGATGCGGGCGGAGGAATCCTCAGCCTGGTCGCGGGCCTGGCCATGGCCCGGCTCGGCCATGAGGCCGAGGACAATCGAGAAGCACACTACGAGAAAGAGAACACGGCTTCGCATGACAACCTCCGTGGAGGAGAACCGGGGTGTTCAGGGTGCCCGCTCTCGCCTCCAAAGGGAATTAGCCCGACTGCCCGCGAGAAGGCTATAGGATTCCCGTTCAGTGTAAGGAACGGGAGATAGCGGAGCCAGGCCGCTCAGGGGATGTAGGTCCATCGGAGAACCGCCTTGCAACCTCACCGCTGCCACCCCTACTCTTTCCCCAACCCCACCTTCCCGGCCGACGCCTCAACAGAGCAAAAAGGGAACACCTATGTCACGTTTCTCCGACGACCAGATCGCATTCGCTTCCAGCCTGGAAACCCCCCTGGACCGGGCCGGCGCCATAGAGTTTCTCCAGGCTCTCGACATCAAGATGAGCGTAGGCCACTGGTCGGCTGGGGACTTTTTCGACCGGTTCGCGCCCGTGGGTTATCACTCGGATGACCCTGGGTTCAGCAACGAGTTCGAGGCCCAATGCCGGCGTACCAAGGCCGCTGGTATCGACGCCATCGAGATCCACCAGCACGTCTTTCAGAAGGAGCTGAACGGAGATCTGGATTTCGAGGCCATGAAGAGGGCCCAGGACGGGTTCCTCCCTGAGTTGGGCATGAAGATCACCGCATGTAACATCAATACCTGGACGAACCCCCGTTTCCGGCTGGGTGGGGCGTGCAACCCAGATCCCGACCTAAGGAAGGATGCCCTGGAAGAGATCCTGAAAGCCGTAGAGATCTGCAAGACGTTGGACATCCCCATCATCAGCGTTTGGCCTGGCTCCGACGGGGCTGACTACCACTTCCAGATCGACTACCTGGAGTCTCTGGAGTGGTTCGCTGAAGCCTTGGTGGAAGCCAACAAAGCCTGCATGGCCAGTGGGATCAGGCTGGCCATCGAGCCAAAACCCTACGAACCCCGGGAGCTGTACATGATTGTCCCCACCGCAGGTTCGGCAATCCTGGTTGCATCGCGGGTGAACGACAGGTGCGGCGGAGACAACTGCGGAATCACCGTGGACTACGGACACCAGAAGATGGAAGCCACCACGGCATCCACGGCCTGTGACCTGGCTGCTTTCGCCGGGGTGCCCATCCACAAATTCGACATCAACGACGCAAGGCAGGGAAGGAACGACCAGGATCTGATCTTCGGTACGGTGTCCATCCCCGAGTCCGTAGAGTACCTCTTCACCACCTTCCTCCGGGACTACCGGGGGTACTACAGCCAGGACCAGTTCACCTACCGTGATTGCCCCACCCGGTCCATGGAGCGGAGCATGGTGAACTTCGCCAATCTGGCTCTGAAGGCTGTCCGCCTCTATGGGCGGAAGGACGACCTCCGGGCCGCCCAGGCCAAGGGAACCGGCCCGGACATTCTGGACCTGGTGAGTCCGGTCCTCCTGGGTTGAGAACTTCAGCGTGGAGGAATCCGGCGTGACCGAAGAGGGAAGGAACCGAGTCCTTGGGGCCGTCCTCTGGGACCTGGACGGCACCCTGGCCGATTCCGGGGACTACCACTGGCGGGCTTGGAAGGCAGCCATGGGAGCCGAGGGCATGACGGTCACCGAAGCCCAATTCCTGGCCAGCTTCGGTCAGCGGAATGACACGATCCTGGCGGAGTGGTTGGGACACGGCGCAAACCCTGATCAGGTGGCCCGAGTTGGGGACTCAAAAGAGGCCTACTACCGGGATCTAGTAATAAAAGAGGGGATCACTCCACTTCCCGGAGCAGCCGAGTGGGTCCGAGCCCTCCACGGAGAGGAATGGGGGCAGGCCATCGCCTCCTCGGCCCCGAGACTCAATGTGGAGGTCATGCATAAAGCCCTTGGGTTCTCCGGCCTCATCGAAACGCTGGTGGGAGCGGAGGATGTGAAGGCGGGGAAACCGAATCCTGAGGTATTCCTGAAAGCAGCTCAGGAACTGGGAGTTCCCCCAGAACGGTGCGTGGTAGTGGAAGACGCCGAGGCGGGAATCGAAGCGGCTCGTCGGGGCGGCATGCGGAGCGTGGGTGTGGGCGGCGGAGCCGTTGAAGCGGCTGATGTGGTCGTCGACGCTTTGGATCAACTCCCCGCAGACACTTTTCTCAGGCTGATCGGGCGTGTCTGATCCAGGCAGGTCGGACCCGCTCTTCGTTGGCCTGGATGTCTCCACACAGAGCTGCAAGCTGGTGGTCATCGATCCAACTGCCGGTGTCGTGATTCACCAAGATCAAGTGGACTACGACCAGGACCTCCCAGAGTACGGGACCTTTGCAGGGACGGTTCCGGGCCTTGGCGAAGGCGTCTCAGAATCCGACCCCCGAATGTGGATCGAGGCCGTAGACCTTCTCCTCGAGAGGCTGTCGGAAAGCGCCGTCCCCAGGGATCGGATTCGTTGCATGTCAGTTTCAGGACAGCAGCACGGATTGGTGGCCCTTACTCCGGGCGGAGACCTGGCCCGTCCCCGGAGCAAGCTCTGGAACGACTTTTCCACGACGGAAGAGTGCCGAATCCTCACTGAAGCTGTGGGCGGCCCCGAGGCAATGATCGCTGAGGTGGGCAATACCCAGCGTACGGGATACACGGCGCCGAAAATCCTCCACATGCGCCGCCACGAGCCTGAGATCTACGCCAAAACAGCAACCCTGTTTCTGGTTCACAACTACATAAACTGGTATCTGACGGGTGGGACCGCCGGGGGGGTCAGGGTAATGGAGCCCGGAGATGCGTCGGGGATGGCCTTGTGGCACCCAGGCAGGCCCCGTTGGGCGAAGAGGGTCATGGATGTGATCGGACCTGACCTGGCACCAAAACTGCCCCCCCTTCTACGATCCGATGAGACCATCGGAACGCTGTCGCCGGCCCTGGCCTCCCGCTTCGGCTTGTCCCCGGACTGCCGCATCGACGCCGGAAGCGGCGACAACATGTACGGGGCCATCGGAACGGGGAATATCGAGCTCGGGATCGTCACCGTGAGCCTGGGCACCAGTGGAACCGCCTACACTTTCCTGGAAGAGCCTTTCATCGATCCTACCGGGGAAATCGCAGCCTTCGCAGACAGCACCGGCCATCACCTGCCACTGCTCTGCGTGTCGAACATGGCCAACGGCTACGATACCCTCAGGGAGCAATTCGGTCTCACCCACGAGGAGTTCGACGCAATGGTGGAAGAGACCGCCCCGGGCAATGGAGGACGCCTTATCCTTCCCTGGTACACGGGAGAACGCACACCAGACCTTCCCCTGGCCGCTCCATTCTACTTCGGCTTCGGACTTTCGGAATTCGAACCTCGCTCCCTCTGCCGGGCAGTCCTGGAAGGTCACGTTCTGAACCTCTACGACGGGTTCTCTCGAATGCCCGTCACGGCCCGGGAGATCCGACTTACAGGAGGGCTCTCCAGATCATCGTCCTGGAGCCAGGCAATCGCCGACATCTTCCAGGCCGAGACAGTCCCCGTGGAAGGGGAAGGGGCTGCTCTGGGCGCGGCCATCCACGCCGCATGGGTATGGAATAAGGAAGCGGAAACAGGCAGCGATGAAACGGTGAGTGACGGCATTGGAGACATGGCCCACCTCAAGACCATTGCTGACCGATTCATCACCCTTGATGAAAAAAAACGAAAACGGCCGGCCCCGGAGGCCCGGCCCACCGCTCTCCTCCTCCGCCGCCTTTATCGGGCCCTGAGTCTCCGGGCCCGGGGGAAGGAAGGAGAGGATCCCTTCCTTTTGCGTCAGGAGCTGTTGGATCTCACCCCGGGGTAAACTGGGCCAACGCCGCCGTCATTCTCCCGGAACCCCTCACTCCTCCCCGAGAGTTTTCACTGGATCCACCCGGGTTGCCCGACGGGCCGGGACCAACATGGCCACCCCAGCCACCGCAGCAAGAATCATAGGAACCGTCGCGAAGACCGCGAGATCCCGGATCCCGACACCGAAGAGCATGGATTCCAGGACCCGACTCAGGGCGTAGGCCCCCCCGAGACCGAGGCCCAGGCCGACCACCACCAAAGGGCCGCCCTCCCGGAACACCAATCCCAGCACGGAGCCGCGAGAAGCCCCGATAGCCATCCTCACACCAATCTCTTTCGACCGCTGGGACACCGAGTACGCCATGACTCCGTACAGACCGATCACTGCCAGGAGCAGGGCAGTCAGGCCGAAGCCGGACATGAGAAGGGTACGGAACCGGGACGTGGAGATGGAGTTGGAAATCATGGTTTCTGCTGCCTGGATCCCGACCACAGG
>JBDHGR010000216.1:0-10140 GCA_039589815.1 Gemmatimonadota bacterium
TGCTCCGTCGGGGATGAGGGCCAGATCCTGAACCTTCTCGGAGAGCTCCAGAGCCAGCCGTTCGGCTTTCTTCTTTCCGACGCCGCTTACCTGAGTGAGTGCAGCCAGGTCTTTTTCTGCGAGGGCCTGAGCCAGGCGGCGGGCCGAGAAGGCCGAAAGCATGGAAAGAGCCAACTTGGCCCCGACCCCCGACGCAGTGAGAAGACGTCGGAACAGATCCCGTTCGTGTGCCTCCAGGAAACCGTAGAGCGCCACCGAGTCCTCCCGGGTCACCTGGACGGTTCTCAACTCCAAGCCCGCCCCTTCGGCCGGCAGGCGCTCCCCCACCGTGAGGGGCACCTCCACCTCGTAGACGACACCCCCCGAGGTCTCGACCTCGATGGTCGGAAGGTCCCGAGAAAGCAAAGTACCTCGAAGACGGCTAATCACCGGATGTTTGGGGTTGAGGGAGTCATCACTGGGGCCCCGCACCGACCCGCCAAGGCCGGACCCTTTGGGTTCTCTTCGGAGGCAAGATAGGGCGGGTGCACCGGAAAGCGGAAGTCATTCCCGCCAGTTCACGGGATCGGACCGCTGGAAAGGAAACAATGGCAAAGTGCCGTGGCCACCCCATCGGCCGCATCGGCGGGCGTGGGGGGGGCCTCGAGCCGCAGATGTCGCTGGACCATATAGCCGACCTGCTCTTTGGTGGCGTTACCCGTCCCGACTACGGCCTTTTTGATCTCTCTGGGGGAGTACTCGGCGATGGGTAACTCCTGGAGCGCCGCCGCCAGAAGGATCGCCCCCCGGGCGTGTCCGAGGGACAGGGCGCTACGAACGTTCTTCCCCTGAAACACATCCTCCACAGCCACCGAGGAGGGCTGGAAACGGTCGATGACCTCCCTGATTCCCTTGAATATGTCCCTGATCCGGAGGGGGAGGGCCTCATTGGCCGACGTTCGGATCACCCCGCATTCCAGGAGGGTCAAAAGGCCATCCTCAGGCCGGGAGACCACACCATAGCCGGTGACGGCCGTTCCGGGATCGATACCGAGGGTGATCCCCACCCCGTCAATCCGTTTCGGCCAAGACGGCCTCGTCGATGTCCGCGTTGGAGTGAACCTTCTGCACGTCGTCGTTTTCCTCCAACGCGTCCAGAATCCTCAGGAGTTTAAGGGCGTCTTTTCCCGCCACAGACACCTCGTTCTTCGCAATGAACGTCAGTTCCGCCTGAGTCGATTCCACACCCATGTCCTTCATCCCGTCTTTCACGGCCTGAAAAGAAGACGGTTCGGTGGTCACGATGAACTCATCACCCTCCTGGGTCACGTCCTCCGCCCCCGCCTCAATGGCGGCTTCGAACACGGCATCCTCGTGATACCGGCCGGAATCCACATAGATCTGGCCTTTCCGGTCGAACTGCCATGCAACGGACCCGCTGGTTCCCAGATTCCCATCGTGTTTGTCAAGGATGTGTCGGACGTCGGCGACCGTCCGTTTTGCGTTGTCGGTCAGGGTTTCGATAAAAAGGGCGACCCCGCCGGGGCCGTATCCCTCGTAGCTGACTTCTTCGTAGCTGACCCCCTCCAGCTCCCCGGTACCCTTCTTGATCGCCCGGTCCATGTTGTCCGCCGGCATGTTGGCGGTTTTCGCCGTGTCCAGGGCAAGGCGAAGGCGAGGATTGAAGTTGGGGTCTCCACCTCCCTCCCGTGCCGCGACCGTGATCTCTCGGATGAGCTTTGTGAACACCTGGCCCCGACGGGCATCGGTAACCGCCTTCTTCCGTTTGATCGTAGCCCACTTGCTATGTCCGGACACGCCGACCTCCGTCTTCTTTGCCGGCCCCGGGCCCGTTACCCGGTGCCTCTACCTGAACTTGGCGTCGAGTCCCACCGGGGTCTTCGGGGCTCGCCTGCGCGGCTGGCCGCCGCCCCGGGATGTCTATCATACGAAAGACCGCCGCCGGGAGGGAACCCGGCGACGGTCGCATTCTATCCAGTGAGACCGACGAAGCGTCGACTGGGGCCTCTCTACTCGTCTTCCTTCTTGGCTTCGGCGATGATGATCTTCGCTTGATCGGCCGGGACCGGTTCATAACCCACGAATTCCCGGCTATGGTGGGCCCGACCCTGAGTCATGGACCGAAGGGCGGCGGCGTACTTGTACAACTCCGCCTCCGGAACCCGGGCCTTGATGGTGGTCCGACCACCCTCCGAGTCCATCCCCATGATCTTCCCTCGACGGGATGTGACATCTCCGGTGATATCACCCATGTATTCGTCGGGTGTCGTCACCGACACCTCGATGATGGGCTCCAGGATAGCCGGGCCCGCCTGCCGGGACACGTTTCGGAAAGCGACGGACCCCGCCAACTTGAAGGCGATGTCGGACGAATCAACCGAATGGTACGACCCGTCGTAACACTCGGCGCTGAAATCCACCAAAGGGAATCCGCCCAGGACACCCTTTTGGGAGGCCTCTCGGATTCCCTTGTCCACCGATGGCACGTACTTCGTCGGGATAACCCCACCCTTGATGGAGTTTATGAACTCGTACCCCGAGCCCCTCGGGCGGGGCTTCAGGCGCACGTAACAGTCCCCGAATTGCCCCCGGCCCCCAGATTGTTTCTTGTGCCGACCCTGCCCCTCGGCCGTCCTGGTGATGGTCTCCCGGTAGGCGATCTTCGGGGCTTCCGTCCTCACCGAAACCCCGTACTTCCTCTTCATCCGTTCAAACTGGACATTCAGATGAAGCTCTCCCAGACCTCGACATATGGTCTGACCCAACTCGGCATTGAACTCATGGCGGAAGGTGGGCTCCTCCTCGTGGATCTTGGCAAGGACCTCACCCAGCTTGTCGTCGTCGGCTCTGCTGACCCCATGAATCGCAACTGAAATGTCGGGTTTGGGGAATTCGATGCCTTCGACGACCATTGGACGGGCTGGTAGCGAGAGCGTGTCATTGGTGTGGGAATTTTTCAGTTTGGCCACGACCCCGATATCGCCAGCATGAAGACGGGGAACCTCCAACCGCTCTTTACCCAGGGGAATGCTGAGATGGTTCAACTTCTCCGTGGCGTTGCTCGCCCCGTTCTTCAACTCCATGCCATTCTCGACGGTCCCGCTGAGAACCTTGAAGAAGGACAGCTCACCCACATGGGGCTCGGTAGCAGTTTTGAAGATCAGGGCCGCCGCCGGCCCCGAGTCCTCCGCCACCAGGGTCACTTCCTGGTCCAGACCTGGCCGGGTAGCGCTTTCGCCGGCCATCTCTCCCGGATGAGGGCAGAGCTCTACCAGCTTGGAGAGTAGGGCCTTCATCCCAAAGCTCTTCTTGGCCGACCCACAAAAGAGGGGGATGACCTCTCCTCGGGCCATGCCCCGTGCCACGGCTTCGATGGCTTCTGTCTTGGATATTTTCTCACCTTCCAGATACCGCTCCAGAAGCTCCTCATCGGTGGTGGCCACCGTCTCGATGAACTCCGTCTCCATCTCCTCGAACTTGCTCTTCAACTCCTCGGGGATGTCGGCTTCCTCATACTCTCCGGTCACGGTGCCGGCCTTATAAAGATGAGCCCTCTCGCTGAAGAGGTTTATGATGCCTTTGAAGTCGGCCCCCTCGCCGATGGGCATCTCGACGGGTAGAATGTTCGATGCCAAGCGGTCCTTGATATCCATGAAGACCTTGTCGAAGTCCGCGTGCTCTTTGTCCATCATGGACACGAAGAACATCCTGGGCAGTCTCCGGTCTTCGCAGTACTGCCACACGACCTCCGTGCCGACCTCCACGCCGGACGTGGACCCCACAACGATGACAGCCGAATCGGCTACTCGGACCGCGGCCATGGCGTCCCCGGTAAAGTCCAGGAAGCCGGGGGTGTCCAGAAGGTTGACCTTTGTCCCCTGGACCTCGGCGTAGGCCGGTGTCGTTTGCATGGAAATCCCGTGGTCCAGCTCCTCCGGTGTGGTCATGGTGAGGGAGTGCCCCTCTTCCACGTCACCTTTCCTGCGGGACGTGCCCGCAGAGAAACAAAGAGCATCCACGAGAGTGGTCTTGCCCGATCCTCCGTGGCCCAAAACAGCCACGTTTCGGATCTGTTCAGTTCTATATTCTCTTCCCGACGCCGCCATACAGCCTCCTGAACGGGATCACAATCCGGTAACCAAAACGGGACCGGATTCTAGAGAGGGGGGGGGAAAGGGTCAAGGACGAAGCAAGGGGCGCTGGCCCAGAGGGCCGCACCCCTTGCACCCGATGTGGTCGTCCTGGCCCCGGAGTGGGCGTTGACCCCGCCTCCGGGACGTCACCACCGGTTCGGTTCCGCCTTCCTATTCACCGCCGACCAGCACCCCGGTGGAAAGTTCCTGATGGATCCGATCGGCCCTGTAGATCTCTTCCAGGGCCTCCAGAATCCCCCTGGCATCCACCGCCACCGATCGGTTTTCGGTTGGAAGATAAATGTAGTCTCCCGGGAGGCTTTCAATGTTTCCGTCGAAGATCAGGCCCACCACCTGGAGGTTCCGATCGATGACCGGGGAACCCGAGTTCCCGCCGATGATGTCCGCGGAGGAGACAAAGTTGAGCGGCGTGGAGAGGTCGAAGCTTTCCGGGGGGGAAAGCCAGCGGTCAGGAAGGTCCCAGTCACTCCCGGCCCCGTAGGAATAGTAGTGGTCGTACATCCCGTAGAAGGTCGTGTGCACCGGAGCCACGGTCCCGTTGTACTCGTAATTCTCCACCACGCCGTCCGCGATTCTGAGGGAGAAGGTTGCATCGGGGGGCACATCCGTGCCGTAGACCTCGAAGAGCGCCCTCCCCAGGGCGCTGGAGATCTCCGCTTCCTCCGGCAACACCACAGACTGGACCTGTTGAGCCGGCCCCAGAGCCTGGGCAATAGGGAGAATGATGCGAACTGCGGGGTCCTCCATGGAGAGGCCCCCGGTGTTCAGTGCAGCCACGGCAGAGGACGAATCGGCCAGCCTCGATCCGTCCATGATGACCGCCGCCATACCCTCAGGCGTCCTCCCCTGGAGGACCTCCTCCACGAACGGGTGATCCGGCCCGAAGTTCCTGACGAAATCGTGGAAACGCTGGGCGAGCTGGGCTTCGTTGATCTCTCTCGGCTGCTCCGGGGTGGACACGATGGCCTCTCTCATCTCGTCCACCACCTCCTGAGGAGCACCTTGGCTCTGGGCGCTGAGGTACTGGAAGGCGGCAAAGGCGCGGGCCAGGGTGGAGGATCCCAGCTCCGGGTGACCCACGGCCAAAAATGCCGAGAGGGCAGCGGCATGCTCCCGTTTCTGGGCTTGGAGCTCAGCCATCCGGGAGATTAGGCTCCCGTACTGTTCCCTCAAGGATGGGTCGCCTTCAATGGCAGCCTGGAACCGCCGTTCATGATCCTTTCGTTTCGCGATCTTCACGGGGTCATGGAGACCACCCACGATGCCCGTGTAGGCCTTGAGGGAATTTTCGAAGCCGAAGATGGTGTTCCTCAGATCCATCTCCCGGGCTTCTTCGGGGTGGCTTTCGGCGTAATCATGAAGGGCAGCCACACGGGTCCGAAGAAGATCTACCACCCCCTGATCACTCACGTCCCGCCGGTATTCGAGCTCCGCCACGGTCTGGAGACGGGACGTGGACCCCGGGTTTCCGATTACAAAAACGAGGTCGCCTTCGGAAACCCCCTCTTCGTTGAAGGGAAAATGGTACTCGGTCTGCAGGGGCTCCCCGTTTTCGTCATAAACCCGGTAGAAGGTCATGACCAGGTCGTAGCGGGGGAAGGTGAAGTTATCCCAATCGCCACCGAAGTAGGCCAACTGAAGTTCGGGCGACAGGACGAGCATGAGGTAGGTGTATCTTCTGCATATGTACACCGAATATCGGCCACCCGCGTAGAGCTCGACCATCTCCACGTTGTAGCCGGCCTCCTCTCCACCGAACTCCTCGGTGACCTCCTCGACGATCCCGTCCGTCACCTCCTGCCGGCGCTCGCCCCTTTCCTGGGTGCCTGAGACCCCCTCCAGGGCGGCGTAGACCCGGTCCGTGACATCCCTGATCTCGATGAGCTGATCGGCCCAATAGTCTTCGATCGGCCGTTCTTCCTCCAGCGTCGCCGCGTAGAACCCATCGGCCACGAGGTCTTCGCCGTCGCGACTGACCTGTTCGATACTCTCCCTGGCGCAGTGGTGGTTCGTCATCACGAGCCCGTTGGGGGAAACGAACGATGCAGAGCAGTTTGGAATTCGCAATGCGGAAAGGTGTGCCCGCCTGAACCACTCTTCATCCCCTGAAAACCCATAGGTCGTGCGCAAATAGTCGAGAGGTGGGTACTCGAAGGTCCACATTTTTCCGTTGTCGAAGGTCCCGGCTTGGACCGTATCCAACGCCGGGTCCGCCGCAGGCGTGACTTCCCGGGCTTCTGGTACGGCCGGGACCTCGGCCTCAACCATAGGTTCAGGATCAGCCTCCACTGGGACCGGGGCCGGCATGGGAGGCGGGCCTGACGCACAGGCATTGAGGAAAAGGGGAAAGAACAGGAGAAAGGCCGTAAGGCCTGGAAGACGCTGGGAAGAAGCATGCGCACGCATGGTACGATTCCGTCGAAGGTAAAGGAGTACGATTTGGGCCGTGGATGGCCGGCTCGTTCTTGTGGCCTGATCTAAGGTAGTCATACGGCGGGAGCCCGTGGACGGTGTCAGTGGTTTGGGGGCAGTGAAAGCGCGACCAGGGAGGGTCTCGGAACGGGAACCGTCAGTTCGACCGACGGCGCCGTGAGACATGGTCGAGTGTCTCCCTCTCATCGCTTGTGAGCGCGGTCATTCCCTCGGCCGAGATTTTGTCCAGGATCCGATCGACTTCGTCGAGCATTGCCTCGTCCCGAGCCGTCCAACTCTCCCGAGAGGCTTCCTCCGCTGAAGCCTTTTTGGGAGAGTCTTCCCGGGGAACGATGGCCATGCGCCGGACCCGTATGCCACTCCGCTTCACATTCCTCACTTCTCCCGGCCGCCAACCACTCTTGAGGTAGAAGAAACCAGTGATGATCCCGCCGAGGTGGGCGAAATGGGCGATGTTCCCTCCCCCGCCCCCAAAGGCACTCATGAGGCTCACGACAAACAGGAAGCCAACGAGCCACTTGGCTTTGACAGGGAAGATCCCCCAGATGTAGATGGGAGCATTCGGCCAGTTCATGGCAAAGGCGAGCATCAGACCGTCTGAGGGCCACCCCGCCCAAGCCACAGATGAGGTAGAACTTGATGAAGTCCATCGAGCCCCAACGGGCTTCCAGCGGCGGTCCGAAAAAGAAGAGCACCAGCATGTTCACGGCCAGGTGCATCAGATCCCCGTGGAGGAACATGTAGGTGACCACACCCCACGGGCGGGTCATGACCTCCAACGGTGCGAAGGCAAACCAGCGGAAGAAGAACTCCTGATTCACCATGGTGACGAGAAAAACCACCACGTTGGCGATGAGGAGCCGCTTGACCCACGGTGTCATGCGGTAGCTAAAAGAGGCTCGAGCGGATCCCGAATACATCCGTTTCGTCAACCCTTGTTCAATCAGAAAAACACGGGGCCCGAGAGGAGCCCCTCATTCAAAATACTCAAACGATCCATCTTCCCGTCAAACCCCTTCCCCGCCCCAAGGGTTCCGAACAGGTATCAGCCTCTCGATCTCCCCCGTATCGTTATCCGGGCCCACGGGCGAAGGCCATCTCCGCAAGGGAGCTGCAGAGGTCGGGGAACGAAATCCCGTTGGCTTGTGCCGCCTTTGGGAGAAGGGAATTCCCCGTCAGCCCCGGAAGAGCATTCGCCTCCAGACACAGAGGTGTCCCATCCGGTTCCAGGATAAAATCCACCCGGGAAAAATCTCGTAGGTTCAGAGCCCGGTGGGCCGCTAGAGCTTCGGTCCGGACCCTGTGGGCCACATCAGCCGGGAGTTCCGCCGGGAAGATCTCCTGGGCCATCCCGTCCCGGTACTTGCATTCGTAGTCGAAGATCTCATGCTCCGGAATGATCTCTCCCACCGGGAGAGCTCGGTCGCCCAGGATCCCGACCGTCACCTCTCGCCCCGGGACATAGCCCTCGAACAGGACCCGGGCCTCATACTGCAAAGCGAGGTCGAGGGCCGCAGGGAGTTCGCCTTCGTCGTGTGCAAGGGACAAGCCCAGAGTGGAACCGCCCGAAGGCGGTTTCACGATGACAGGAAAGCCCAGGGTTTGAATGATCTCTTCCATCCGGGCCTCGGCCTCTTCCCTGCCCCGGACCGTGATCCACGCAGGGGTAGCGATCCCGGCATCCCTGAGGAGTCGTTTGGACAGATCCTTGTCCATGGCGAGGGCACAACCCACGCGGTCGCTTCCCACGAACGGAAGACCGGCCATGTGGAGAAGGGCCTGGACAGTTCCGTCCTCGCCCCTCCCACCGTGAAGGGCGACAAAAACCACCTCTGTCCCAGCAAAGAGTGGGTCCCGGGTAATGACCCCCAGATCCCCTGTCCGTAGGAGATCCTTGGTTTCGTCGGGCGGGTGGGGATCCTTGATGCCCGAGCCCAGAATCTCGGTCTCTCGAGCAGGCGTCAGCACACCCCGGCCGGTATCCACACTCACCACGTCATGCCCAACCCGCCGGAGTGCTCGGGAAACCTGAGCCCCGGATGCCAGGGAGACCTCTCTTTCCCCGGAGATCCCACCCATGAGGACGGCGATCTTCAAGCTGCTTCCTCCTCGCTTGATGTCATGAGACCGTAGGCGCCAAGGGTCCTTGGAGCCCGGCGGCGCAACATCCTTCCCCCTTCTCTGTCAAGAATTGGGCCGGATCGCCGGCAGGGCGATCAACTGTTTCCCTTGGTGAACTGAACGGGGACCCGTGCCCAGACCGAAATCCGCTTTCCGTTCCGGCGGGCCGGCGTGTAAAGAAGTTGGATGGCACCCCTAACCGCGGCAGAATCAAAGGCGGGATAGCCGCTGGCCTCGACAACCTCGACACTGTCCACCTCCCCGGACTCGGTGACACGAACCCGGAGGAGGGTTTCGCCCTCCACCTCTGCATCCCAGAGATCGAGAGGGTACTCAATGGGGATCTCACCGTAGAGTGGAGACGGTTCCTCCACTTCCCCACCCCGGCCACAACCCAAGACCAGGATCGAAAGGGCCAGGAGCCCGGAGAAATGTGCGACGACTCGAGGCAAGCGCTGGCTTGAAACAGATCGTTCCATCATTCCTCTTTCTTCCCCTTTCCGAGGGCCTGGGCCTTCATCTCCGCCAGAAGGTTCAGGGCTTCCAGCGGGGTCATCCCCTCGACTTCCAACTCCCGCAAACGGGACATCACCGGGTGTTCCTGGGCAAAGAGTGAGTACTGTTCCTGAGGGGGCTCAGAAGCCGGCCGATGCTTCCCTCCCCGACCCAGCCCCTGTCCCCCGCCGGAGTGGGTCCCCTCCAGCTCTTCCAACAGCTCGCGGGCCCGGTCCAGGAGCTCGGTGGGGAGGCCGGCCAAACGGGCCACCTGAATCCCATAAGACCTATCGGCGCCCCCATCCTCGAGGCGCCGGAGAAAGACGATGTCTTCACCCACCTCTCGCACCGCCACGTTCAAATTCCGGACATGAGGGAGCAAATCCCCGAGCTGTGTCAGCTCATGGAAGTGCGTGGCGAAGATGGTCTTCGCTCTCACCCACTCATGAAGGTGCTCCGTAACCGCCCAAGCGATGGACACCCCATCATAGGTGGAGGTTCCCCTTCCGATCTCATCCAGCAGGATCAGGCTGGCTTCCGTTGCGCCGTGAACGATGGCGGCGGTCTCGTTCATCTCGACCATGAACGTGGACTGGCCCCGGGAAAGAGAATCCGAAGCCCCGACCCGCGTGAAGATCCGGTCGCAAACCGGGACCCGGGCACCCGAAGCCGGAACGAATGCCCCTACCTGAGCCAACAACTGTATGAGGCCGATCTGCCGGAGGACGGTACTCTTACCTGCCATGTTGGGGCCGGTGAGGATGATGATCCGTTCAGTCTCGTCCAGTCGGAGGTCGTTGGGAATGAACTCCTCCCGGGGCATCATGGTCTCCACCACAGGGTGGCGGCCTCCACGGATCTCAGCCTCGAAGCCGGTGTGCACCTCGGGGCGGGCGTACTCCCGATCCTTGGCCACTTCGGCCAAGGTCCCCAGCAC
>JBDHGR010000217.1:0-7169 GCA_039589815.1 Gemmatimonadota bacterium
GGAAATCCTTGACCGAAGGCCAGGGGGGGCTAATCATCTCGAAAACCGAGTTGTGGCTCCGGCACGACATTCGTCGTTCTCCTGCGCCAGGAGCACGGAAAAGCCCATCGACCTCTACAAGGCTAAGCCTATATCAAAAAGGCTCTTACAGGATTCGGAGAACGGCAGAATAACCAAGAACAGGCCTTGCAACGGTGATCCGCAATCGAACCACGAGATTCGGGATCGGAACGCCGAGGGGAAGCCGTGTCGCCATATGAGAAGAACGCAGCATTCAACGCAGGAGGGGATGGGTTGAGCCAACACTGGATGTCACCCGTCATCCGATGGACGGCCCAGCCCGTCTTCAGGGATCCTTCCGCTGCGGGCCAGACCGAGACGGAAAGCGACCGGCGCGGGGGCGAGGCCTTTCGCCGTGCCCTCAACGTCACCGTCGCCGGAATCTCCCTGGTTCTGGCCTCCCCACTTTTCTTGATCATCGCGGTGGCTGTCAAAATCTCCTCGCCAGGGCCGGTTTTTTTCTCCCATCATCGAGTTGGCTTGAACCAGCGTCGTCGACCTATGGACCGGCGGGTACGGACCCGAGGCTCGAGTGATCGCCGAAGTAACGATTCGGGAGGCAGGGTCTTCCGGATGCACAAGTTCAGGACCATGTACGACGAGGCCGGCGAGACGGAGCAGGTATGGGCTAAGAAGGACGACCCCCGGGTTACGCCGGTGGGCCGGGTCCTGCGGGCCTTCCGACTCGATGAGCTCCCTCAACTCTGGAATGTGGTCCAGGGGGACATGAACATCGTCGGCCCCCGGCCCGAGCAACCCGAGATCTTCCAGGAGCTCAGAGCCGAGATCTCTGAGTATCCCAAGCGCCAGCACGTCCTTCCGGGCATCACTGGCTGGGCTCAGATCAACAACGGATACGATAGGACCTTCAAAGACGTTGAACGGAAACTGGGCTATGATCTGGAGTATCTGGAGCGGCGGTCGCCGACCGAGGACGTAAAGATCATGGCTAAAACCCTTCCGATCGTACTGAACCGAAAGGGATATCACTGAGGGCCCCGGCAGTGCCCGGATGACGACGCCTCAAACGACGACGCCCAGACTCCAAAACGCCGGGCCGGCCCCGATTCTCCTTGGTGGGCTGGCCTTCGGTGTATTGTATTTTTCCCCCGTCGTGACCCTCGCCCAGGACTGGTGGGGCAACCCGGAGGCCCAGCATGGACTTCTGTTGGGACCCCTGGCCCTCTATCTCGCCTGGAAGAGAGGTCTGGCCGAGACGGCGGCGCCTCAACCCCTCCTGGGATCGGTCCTTCTCCTTGCCGCCGTTCTCCTCCGGTATGCGTCCGCGTTGGCCGCGGAGCTATTCACCATGCGCTTCTCCCTGCTATTGGGGCTCTTTGCGCTCGTGGTCTTCGCCTGGGGAATCAGGCAAGCCCTGAGGTGGTGGCTACCATTCGTGCTCTTGTTCCTCTCCATTCCCCTTCCCCAGGTTGTACTTTCTTCACTGGCGTTTCCACTCCAGTTCCGTGCGTCGCGGCTAGGGGCCTTTCTTCTCGAACTGAGGGATGTCCCGGTCCTTCTGGACGGGAACATCATCCACCTCCCGGGGCAAACACTCTTCGTTACTGAAGCCTGCAGCGGTCTCCGTTCCCTGACCGCGCTCGTGTCCCTGGGGGTTTTGCTGGGAGCGCTCTGGTTGAGATTCCCGGCCACCCGAATCCTCCTCCTGATCCTGGTATTCCCCATCGCCATGTTCTTGAACGGGGTCAGGGTGTTCCTGACCGGTTATTTGGTTTTTTACGTAGATCCAGCCATGGGAGAGGGATTCATGCACATGAGCGAAGGGTGGGGGATCTTCCTTGTCGCCTTCCTCATCACCAGTGGTGTGACTGGCGGTTTGAAGTGGGTCGAGAGACTCTGGGAGAAGAGAGGGACTAGGGTGGTCGGGACATGAGATACCGATGGATCCCTGCTCTGGTTCTGGCCTTTGGCGCCTTCCTGACTCTGGGAGCGGCCAAACAGCGAACATTACCACTGGAACGATCCATTTCAGAGGTCATCCCAACCCAGATCCTCGGGTACTCAGCCCAAGACCTCACGATCTCGGATGTCGAGGCAGAAGTGGCGGGGTTCTCCAACTATCTCTTCCGACTTTATGAGACCTCGCCACCGGACCCGCCCGAACCCATGGAGGGTCAGCAGGAAGACGTTTCGGCAACGCCAACCGGGTTCAGCTTGTACGTCGGCTATTATGAGTCCCAAACCCAGGGAAATACCATTCACTCGCCGAGAAACTGTCTGCCTGGCGCCGGGTGGGAACCCCTTTCATCCGACCCCGTGCTCCTGAATCTCGACGGCACACCCCTGACCTTGAATCGCTACCTCCTTCAGAACGGACCGGAGCGAGCTTTGGCCCTCTACTGGTACCAGGGGAGGGGACGGGTGGCCCACGACGAGTACCGGGTAAAACTGGATTTGTTGAGGGACGCGGCCCTCCGGCGCCGAAGCGACGAAGCCCTGGTAAGGATCGTGGTCCTGGTTGGGACCGACGAGGAGACCGCCCTCGAACTTGCACTGGGAGCGGCCGCGGTGGTGATCCCCAAACTGGATCAGGCCCTCCCCGGGCTTTAACCCGGGAGGCCAGTCAGGACACGACCCACCAGCCCCGCAAACTCCTCCACGGTGGCTCGTTCGGAGTACTTGGTCGGAGGGAGGGGCAGCACCGGCCTGGCCCGGACCCGCTCCACGAGCTCCAGAAGAGCCTTTCCCATCCCCCTGGGGTCCTCGGAGGACGTCACGACGCCCAGCCCGTGCTTCTGGATGATCTCAGCTGCCGGGCCGGCACCCAACAGCCCGAAGACGTTTCGCCTCCGCTCCATGTAATCGAATAACTTCCCCGGAATGGCCACCTGCGTTTCGAGACGGCCAGGAGGTTGGAGGAGGAGAAGGGCATCCGCCTCCCGTTGAAGCTCTACCGCTCGATCAGCCTCCACCCATCCCTGAACCGTGACCAGGTCCGCGACACCCTCTTCTTCGGCGTGGGCTTCGATCCGGGTGTCCTCATCCCCCACCAACAAGACCTCCACCGGGTCCAGCCCCCTTTCCCGCAGATCTCGGAGACCTCGAACCAACTGGATGGCTTGATCCACACGGCCGTAGGCCAGGGACCCCGTATATGTGAGCCTGATTCGCCCGTTCGGCGAAGGGTCAGGGGGTCCGGCCGGGTCGTCCACGTCTCCGAAGCTGTTCGTGACAGCCGAAAAGTGGGACGGATCCAGATCCGGGAACCAGCTCCTGGTGACCTCACTCATGGCATGGGAGGTGAGCACCACGTGGGCCGATTGACGGACCGCATATTCCCTAAGACGAAAACCCCACTCCTTTCGCCGAAGCCGCGGGGACATGCGGGAGAAAGGCCCGGAGCCTTCCCCGGCATCCCACCACACGTCTCGGAGGTCGACGAGGGTAGGAATATCCTTCCTTCGTCCCAAGCGCACGACCGGTACCAGGCTGGCATGCGGAGGGCCATCTGCGATGAGGAGGTCGAAAGCCTCGGTGGCCAACAGGGCTTCTGCGGCCTTGCTCGCTGCCATCCCCCACCGCCAAGCCCAGTCTCGCGTCAGGAAAAGCCACTCCAGATACGCTCGGGCCTTCCAGCCCGCTTTCCGGACCCTGGCCATCTGACCCGGTGGTTCAAAGGGGTTTCGCCCCATCACGAAGGGGGCATCCACCCGGACCACCCTGGCTCCCTCAGGTGTCAGGCCGGTTCGGCTGAAATCCTCCCCCCACTCCCCGTGGCCAACCGAAGCACACACGACATCCACCTGAAAGCCGAAATCGGGCAGTATGCGAGCGAGTCGACCGGGTCTCAGGGCCCCAACGGCCCGCGAAGGCGGGAAATGATAGGAAACGAGAAGGATTCGGGCCATTAAGGGTTCTTTTCCCTGGCCCCCACAGCGAATACGAGAGAACCCTTGGAGACCGTGGATTCCTGGGCCGGCGTCATCCCCGGAGAATCCCGCAGGTGTCCACCACGATCTTCTCCTCGAAGGCTGCCGGGGAGAGCTTCTTGAACTCCTTGTGAGCGACCAAAACTACAACGATGTCCGCAGCGTGTATGGCTTCATGCAGCTCTCGGAGGTCGAATTCCGGATGGAGCCCCAGATTGGGCTCAACCACCAGCACCTCTCCTTGGATTCGCTCGCGCAGCGCTCGAGCCACCTGCACGGCCGGGCTTTCCCGAAGGTCATCCACATCAGGCTTATAGGCCAGCCCCAGGCAGGCAATGCGAGGGTTTCTGAATCGATCCGCGTGGCGCACAACCCGATCCACCACCCAGTCCGGTTTCCTGTCATTTACATCCCGGGCGGTTTTCATCAACGGGGTTTGACCGGATGCAGCTGCGATCAGAAACCATGGATCCACGGGGATGCAGTGACCTCCGACCCCCGGTCCGGGGGAGAGAATGTTCACACGGGGGTGGCGGTTTGCCATTTCGATGACGTCCCAGACGTCGAGGCCGAGGTCCTCCGAAACGAAGGACAGCTCGTTTGCAAAGGCAATGTTCACGTCTCTGAATGCATTCTCCACCAGCTTGGTGGTCTCGGCCGTTCGGGCATCGGTTCTGAAGACCTGCCCCCTGGCGAAGGACTGGTAGAACTCAGCCCCCTTTTCCGTCGAAGCCTCGTCCACACCACCCACGATCCGATCGTTCTCCACGACCTCCCTGAGGATCTGGCCTGGCAAGACCCGTTCGGGAGCATGGACAACCATCACCTCTGGCGGCTCGAGACCCGTCTCCTCGCCGATCTTTTTCGCTATCCACTCCGTGGTCCCCGGCGGAGAGGTGGATTCAAGGATCACCAGGGCGCCCGCCCTCACGTGGGGGCATATCGCTTCCGTGGCTGCCTCCACATAGCTCATATCCGGGTCTTTTGAAGGAGAGAGGGGCGTCGGTACGCAGATCACGAAGATCTCGGCCGCGGTGGGTTCAGGATGGGCTCGAAGCCTGCCGGTCTGTACTCCGGCCTGAACCAACATGTCCAGGTCGGGCTCCGGAAAGTGGGCCTTCCCCGAGTTGATGGTGTCGATCGAGTTCGGATTGACCTCGACGCCATGAACCTTCCAACCGTTCGCAGCGAGAACGGCTGCCGTGGGCAGCCCGATATACCCGAGTCCGACAACACAGACCGTATTGCTCATCTCAACTCCCGAATGGGGTCATAGTCATGCTGGGCGAAGGTCTCCGCCGTTCACCTCGTAGCTGAAGTCTGCCACGTTCCGTAAAGCGGGCTGGTGCGAGATCGCCAGAATAGTCACCTTTCCCTTCAAAGCCACCAAAGCCTGGCAGATCTCGGCTTCCGTTTCCGGGTCGAGGGCTGTTGTGGCCTCGTCGAGCACGAGGACGTCCGGCTCTCCCACCAAAGCCCTGGCGATAGCAATCCTTTGCCTTTGGCCCCCGGAAAGCCGGCCTCCCCGTTCACCCACAACCGTGTCCATGCCTTCCGGAAGGGAGGAGACGAACTCCCAGGCTCCCGCAGCCGTGAGCGCCCGCTCCACCTCATCACGGCTGGCCCCTTCGGCCCCAAGGGTGACGTTCTTCAGTATGGAATCGTGGAAGAGGAGCAGATCCTGGGGCACATACCCGATTCTCCCGCGCCATTTGGTGTGATCCAACTCCTGAAGGTCCACCCCGTCCACAAGGATCTGACCCCCGGAGGGGCGAAAGAGGCCGATCACCAGATCGGCAAGGGTCGTTTTCCCGGCTCCCGAGGGACCGAGAAGGGCAACGAAGGCCCCCGCGGGTATCGTAAGGTTCACACCCGATAAGACTGGTTGGTCCGAATAGGAAAACGATACGTCTCGAAGTTCGACTCCGGTTTGGACCTTGGGCGGATCAAGGCTCCCGGGCCGGTGCTCTAGAGCTTTCTCCGCATCCTCGATGTGACCCATGATCGACCAGAAACGGTTCTGCCCCACGACCATTCCGATATATCGCTGTTGGAGATGATTCATGCTCCCCACCAGCCGGTAAAAGAGAACGCTCAGGACCAGCACCACGGCAAAAGAGGTCGACGTGAGGGAAAGCACCGCATATAAACCCAAACCCAGAGCTCCAACCAGGAGAGGCTCCTGAAACGACATCAGGGTCTCGGTGGCCAGAACCTCTTTCTGTTGGGCACGGTAGAAGTCCTCGGTTTCGCTCTCCAGGAGGGGGAGAACGTTCTTTTCCAAAGCCATGGCCTTGATGGGCTTCAGGCCCGGAAGCGCCTCGGTGAGACGGGCCACCAAGGAGCGAAGCACCTCGACCTGTTTCTTTGAAGCGGCTCGGCTGGCCGAAACGAACTCCCGCAGGACAATCATCAGAATGGTCCCGACCACAAGGGCAAAGATGGCAACCTTCCAGGAAGCAAGCCAGACGACGGATCCGTATACCAGAACCTGAAAAGCCAGAGCGAACCCGGCGCAGGCTTCACGGTAGGCCGACGCAGCCGCGTGGGCCTCGTGACTGACGGCGCTGGCAAAAAACCCTGTCGGCGTGTTGGTGAAGTGCTGCCACTCGGCCCGGATGAGGCCCCGGATCAAGCGGAGCCGAAGATCCATCGCCACCCTGGCCACCACGAACCCCACTTCGCGCATGGCCAACCACCGGAACCCCCCCTTCAGGGCCATCGCAACGACGATCAGGATCAGAAGCGGACCCAAAGTCGCGTCGATACCTACAAGGCCGAAAGCTTCGTTAACGATTTCCGATAGGAATGACGGGTCCTCCAAACCCTGAGAAGTTCCTACCTCCAGAAGGGGTAGCAGGGCTGCAATTCCGAATCCCTCGGAGAGCCCTGAAACCAGGAGGAGCCCGATCATCAGAGCTGTTCGTCCCGGATAAGACCCGAAGAAATACCCTAAGAACTCCTTCGTTCCGCGGTTCACGATTGGTCGGGAATCAGAGAGGAAGGGGGAGAGTTCCCGCGGCCCGAGGGAGGGTCCTGATGGCTCAATGGCCGGACCCGGTGGAAGAGGCTTGTAGGGCCCGCCTCATGTTCCGTTTGCCAACAATGGGAATCACCGTCCGGGTCGCCAAAGGCATCACGACAGGCTTGAAGGGGCGGAACAGGGATTTGATGAACCCGTGTTTGCCCGGCTGGGGAAAGGTCGTGGGTACCTCCATG
>JBDHGR010000218.1:0-12388 GCA_039589815.1 Gemmatimonadota bacterium
GGTGGGATACTTGATTGGTTTCATGACATGTCCTTTTTAACTACAGCCTTGTAATTGAAGTTTCTTATCGCCGGGGTCTTTTATTTGGTTAGCAAGCGAACCACGCCATCCCAGGAATCGCCCGGCGGGTTGCTTTTATATTTTTCACACCAATCGAGATAAAATCGCGAAGGCCCATCTTCAGGATGCATTTTTAAAGATTCATTAAAGCCGGCCACGGCCTCACAATGCCCTCCCGGGGCCATCCCTGGAGCATGTGGCCGAGGTTCACTGGCAGTTCGAGTTGTTCAAAGCCGGCCTCCTTCCGAAGCTCGAGATCACCGAGGCAACGGCGGAGACCCTCAGCAACAGCGGCGGAAAAAGAATCGTGAAAGTCACCGCCAAAGTGGAGAACTCCGGCCAGCTTGCCACCCACCTGGCCCAGGGTGCCCGGCTGGCGGGGAACCGCCAGGACGCCATCTGGCTCCTGGGAGACCGGGACCGAATCGAATACCTCCAGGGCGGAGCCTGGCAGAGTCTGGGAACCATCGGGGGAACCATGGAGATCCCGGAGGCTGCGGCTACGGCCGGACCACAGGGCGGTCGAAGGGCAGCCCAACCAGCCGGCCAACCGCCAATGCAGAGACAGATGATGCAGCAGTTCCAGGGCCGTGGCGGGGGAGCCCAACAGGCCGCTCCTCAAACCGGGAACAGCAGGGAGGTGACCTGGCTCATCTCAATGGAAGGAAACTCGCCGCTGAAACTGGTGCTCACCTCCCAGAAGGGTGGCACCAAAGTCCGTAACCTCACAGTCCGTTAGGAGAGGAGGAAATCATGCAACTACTAAAGAGCTTGAGGTTCCTGCCGGCATGCCTCCTCGCTGTCTTCCTTTTGACCGCGGGTTTCGAACCGGTATTCGCCCAATCCAAGGTTCAGGAGAACCCTGGGGGCTACCACGGAGAACTGGACTTCCCTGTTTCCTGGAAACGGTACTACTCGTACGCCGAGTGGACCCAGATGATGCACGACATCCAGGACCAGTACGACCACTTGGCCGACATCGAGAGCATCGGGAAAAGCCGAATGGGCCGTGACCAGTTCCTCATCACCATCACCGCAAAATCTACCGGGGCCCATGACACCAAACCCGCCATGTGGGTGGATGGGGCCATTCACGGGAATGAGATCAACGGGATCATGTGCTCCCTCTATCTCATGTGGTACCTGCTGACCCGGTACGACTACGATCCGTTCATCTATGACCTGGTGAACTCGACGACGTTCTATATTCTCCCGGGCCTGAACGTGGATGCCAACGACTCCTTCGCCAGCTTCCCCAACAACCCCAACAACCCCCGGGAGCCCTACCGGCCCGAGGACAATGACGGGGACGGTCTTTACGACGAGGACCAGACGGAAGACGTGGATGGCGACGGCCAGATGTCCACCATGTACAAAGAGGACCCCGAAGGCCCCCTCAAGCTGTCCGAGGACGGTAGGCAATTCATTCCCGTCTCTTCCCCGGACGAGGCGGTCCGTCGGTTTATCCGGATTGGCTCAGAAGGGTACGACAACGACGGGGACGGGAGGATCAATGAGGACGACATCGGGGGTCCCGATCCAAACCGAAACTACCCCTTCGCCTGGACCCTCCAGGCGGGTTGGCCTTACACCATGTCGGAGCCGGAGACCCGGAACGCTTACGAGTTCATGCGAACTCACGACAACATCTTTGCCACTTTCCATTACCACAACACGGGTCGCCTGATCATGTCCGCGGGCCCGGGGCCGGTGGAAGCCGGGGCCCAAGGACAGGCAGCAGGCGGCCGCGGAGGGGGCCGCGGTCAACAAGATCCGGCCGCCCGCCTCGCCCAGATGCGGGAAGAGAACAAGTACGCCCAGTTCTTCGACCGAACGGTGGCTCCGGAATACCAACACGACTTCGATGTGCAAACCGAGATCGTGACCATGGGCGCCCGCATTTTGAAGAACTATCGACCCAGCATCAGCAGCTGGTCGGGCCAGGGCCAGGCCCAGGTGAACTCCTACGGGATGCTGGGAGCCTATGCCTACCTCATCGAGCTCTGGGGTTCTCCTTCCTTCGCCGCCGACATCAACGACGACGGTCGGGTGTCCAGCGAAGAGACCATGCTCTGGATCGACAACGAGCTCCACGGCGAGGGATGGGTGGATCCCCATCCCTTCAACCATCCCGATCTGGGTGAGATCTGGATCGGTGGCACTCAGAAGAAACACACCCAACGGACCCCGCCCGCCCGGTACATCGAGATGGAGGCTCAGAAGAACGCCGACTTCGTGATGTACTGTGCCAGTCAATTCCCGAAGGTGGAAATCGACGGGGTCAAAATCACCCAGGAGGCAGGGGAACTCTACTGGGTGGACGTCACAGTGAAAAACGACCGGGTCTATCCCAGCTCCTCCGACCGCGACAACGAGCTGGGCACGGCCATCCAGGACAAACTCAACTTCAGCTCCTCCGGGAACGTCACCATGGTGGAAATCCCCGACGGCATGACTCAAATCGATCCCGGAATCAACAGCTCCAGAGCAATGGCTGTAGGGAATACCCCCCACGAATTCCGAATCAGAGGCCAGTCGGAGATGACCTTCCGCTATCTGGTGCAGAAGTCCGGTGGTGGCGGTTGGGTAGAATTCACGGTGGATTCATTTCACGGCGGCACGGCTACCCATAGGGAGGAGATCCGCTAACGTTCACCTCTCCTTCTCCCGCTATACGAACTCCGGCCCCTCCGCTCCGGCGGGGGGGCCGTTCCTCTGAAGGGGTTATTCCCAACCTGGAACGGCCTCAGAGATCCCTTTTCTCGAACCAATACAATGAGAGCCGCCCGGAAACCGCAAGCAGGGCGGCCAGTCCACCGAGAATCAGAAACAGGACCCACCCGGGACCGATGGAGCGCGTCATCGTTCCGATCCAGGCCGCCACCGCCGCTCCAGGGATCACCAGACCGGAAGGAATGCTCGCAGCGACATAGAGGGCAAAGCTCGAGGCAATAAAGGCCATGGCCCCTCGGCCCAGGCCCAACCGGAAGTAGAGCGGAAGAAAAAGAGCGACCAACAGAGCCGCCAGGGAGAAGAGTGCCAAGATCCCCTCGAAGGTGGTCCACATTCCTGGAGCGGCCGGGGACGGATCCAGGAACGGTGCGATAATGATGCCGGTGGAGACCCATGCCATTCCGGCCATTCCACACGCCAGGGCGGATGCCAGATAACGGGAGAAGACCACCGTCTCACGACGAACGGGGAGGCTGTTCAACATTCGATCCGTCTCCTGATGCCACTCGATCGTGGGCACGTATGCTACCAGAGCCCCAGCCAGCGCCATTCCCAACCAGAAGAAAGCCTCTTGGTTGGGGAGAACCGTGGGGTGCCCCAGCAAGTAGATGAGACCAACGAGAAACCGGTCACGGGGGACAAAGACCGCGAGATCTTTCTGAAGAAGGCCCGTTACCCCGGGAAGGGTCGGAGACCGGAGGCCCGGGTCAGTTCGGACGGCCATGGAGACTGATGCCCTCCTTCCCGGTCCGGCCCGAATAGAAGACCACGTCCTCCAAGGTGGCTCGCTCCACCACCAGTTCTGCCCCCGCAACCAGGGCTCTCAGCTCTTCCAGGTTTTCCGTCAGGCCTGTGAACCCGTATTCCCCGGTGACCACTCCAGCGAAAAGCGGTGTCGTATCATCCCTCAGGACTTCATGCCCACCCTTGATCAGAAACCACCGCTCCATGACCTCTTCCCGAGTGGTTGAGAATACCATCCGGCCCTGCCGGAGGAAGGTTACGAAATCGGCGATACGATCCAGGTCGGACGTGATATGGGTGGAAAAGAGTACCGAGGTTCGGCCACCCTCGATGATGCCGGACAGCCGTTCAAGAAGATCCCGGCGAAAAGCCGGGTCCAGGCCAGAGCTCGGTTCATCGAGGAGGAGGAGCTCCGCCTGGTGGGAGAGAGCCAGCGCCAGCGCGAAACGAGTTCGCATTCCTTGGGAAAGGCGCCCCAACTTTTTTCCCGGAACCAGTCCGAACTCCCCGGTGATCCTTTTGAAAGATTCCTGATCCCAGGTCGGGTAGAAGGGCGCCACCACTCTTGCGGCCCGTTCCACGGAGAGGGAGTTGAAGAAGGTGGGCACCTCGTGCACGAACCCGATGCGGGACCGCACGGCCACCTCGTCTTGGCGATGATCCATGCCGAACACTCTGATTTCACCGGAATCCAGCCGGACCAGATTCAATATCAGGCTCAGGAGGGTAGTCTTTCCGGCCCCGTTGTGCCCTATGAGCCCCATGATGTAGCCCCGGGGGAGGCTGAACGACACGTCCTCGAGGGTGAATCCATCGTAGGCCTTGGTCACATCCCTGACGTCTAGAACAGTGTCCGCCGATGTCATTCCTAGAACTCCCGCCTGCGAAATACCCAAACCGAGATGCCATACGAAACGAGCAGCGCCGCGGCCAGGAAACCCACGAGCAAGAGGTAGAATCCTGGATCGCCTAGTCGGCCGTGAACGTCCCTCACTGTCTGGATGATGGTCCCGATCAGGCGTCGGTCCGCCGAAGACTCCGTCATCTTCACAAAGGTGAGCGCCACGATGCCCAGAACCTGGGAAGCTCCGAGAACCAGGATGAGGCCAAGGGCTCCGAACCTGAGGGTAAAGGGGAGGAGGATGGCAATTACGATCGTGGTTATTGAGAGGGCCTGAAACACGACACCCGGCCGAAACAGTTCTGCAGCGCTCAGCTCGGACGTGGGCACGAGAGCTCCGAGGGAGAGGGCAAGAAGAACGCCCAGAGCCGATGATCCCACAGCCAGGGCGTACCGAGACCGTACGATGGTCTCCCTCGTCACAGGGAGGCTGCATCCCAACGCCATGGCTTTGAACTTGTCTTCCCGGGTCACGACCATGACCGGAACGAAAGCCATCATGATCCCGGCGAAGAAAGCGAAAGCGCCGACCGAGGCCCCCTCTTCCCAGGAGGACATGAACACCAGAACGGCGCTCATGATCAACAGGTTCGCCACGAGGGCGTTCCTGTTCATGATGAGATCTTTCCTTATCACCCTAAGCATGCCGAACCTCCTTATCGAGGAGGACGACAATGTCCTCGAAGGAAGCCCGCTCCACCACCACAGAGTCCCCGAGGGCCCGGCGGGCAACATCCGCGTCGGAGGTGAGGACATCGATTCCGTGGGAATGACGCCTGGCACCCCGCCAAAGCTCGGGAGCCAGGGCTGAAATCTCCGATTCATCCCCTCGAATGATCCCCCAGACCTCTCGTAACTCCTCACGAGTCTCGGTGAGCCGGATCGATCCGTCTCGGATGAACGCGACATAGTCGGCGATCCTCTCCAGGTCGGAGGTGATGTGGGTGGAAAAGAGGACCGATTTCCCCTCGTCCTGAAGGAGTCCGGAAAGGCCGTGGAGGAGCTCTCTTCGGAACACCGGATCCAGGCCGGTGGTGGGTTCGTCCAGAATCAGAAGCTCGGCCTCGTGGGAGAGGGCCAGCGCCAAGGCGAACTTCGTTCTCATCCCCTGGGAGAGCTTTTTTACCGCCTTCTTAAGGGGGAGTTCGAAGGTTGCGGCCAGGTCGCTGAAAAGAGCCTCGTTCCACTTTTCATAGAAAGGAGCGATGGCCTTTTTTGTGTTCAACAAACTGACGTCGGCGTAGAAGGGCATGACGTCGTATACGAATCCGATCTGGGCTTTCGCCTCCGCCTCCTGCTTCCTGTGGTCAAGACCGAGGATCTTGATCTCCCCTGCTTCTGGAGTAATCAGATTCATGATGAGCTTGACGACGGTGGTTTTTCCGGCACCGTTCGGGCCCACCAATCCCATGACGTGGCCCTTCGGCAGCTTGAAGGAAACGTCTCTCAGTTGGAAACCCTCGAAGGATTTCCGTAGGCCGTGGACCTGAAGAGCATGCTCTGTCATGCTTCCTCCTCCCAGAGGAGCCTGAACATTTCGCCCAACTCCTCGTAACCCACGCCCAACATCCGAGCGTCATCAAGGACCTCTGAGAGCTTTGCCTCGACGATCTTCATCCTTTTCTCCCGCATCAATTCCTGGTTCTGGGAGGCCACGAAAGTACCCTTCCCGCCCACCGTGTCGATCAGGCCTTCCTTCTCCAACTCCTCGTACGCTCGCTTCGTGGTGATGACGCTGATCTGGAGCTCGTGTGCCAACTTGCGGATCGACGGAAGAGGCTCGCCCTCTTCCAGATCTCCGGAGAGGATCTGACTCTTGATCTGCCTGACGATCTGTTCGTAGATCGGGTCAGGCGAGGAGTTGGAGATCAGGATTCTCATGGTTGGGATCTTTTTCCGTGGGTCCAGAGCCGTAGTTATCGTATCTGCCGTATCTACTGTTTATGTTGACTATATACAGTAAAGAAGACCAACCTACCCTGTCAAGGGGAAGGAACTCCTGACCTCCCTTTGAGTAGTCAGGATCATGACTCCTCATCCCCAACGTAAACCCTACCGAACCGTCCTTCCGGGGCCCACCCTGGTGTTGTGCCTCGGAGTGGCAGTGGCTCTCGGCCTTTGGCAGGAACCGATTCGAGCCCAGGCTCCCGACTCCATGTCGGTGGTGAGGGGCCGGCTCGTGGAGCACGAGACCGGAATTCCCCTGGCCGGGGCCGCAGTATCCCTCGCGTCCGGGCCGGGGCCCACGAGGGGAATCGGAACCAGGGTTACGAACTCGGACGGACGGTTCCTGTTTCGGACGGTTCCGCCCGGGTCCTATCGGATCATTGCCAGTCAACTTGGATATCGGGAGCTCCGGGACACCCTACAGGTCGAGCCCGGATCCGACCTTGACCTCCAACTTCCGTTGTCGGTTTCACCCATCCGGCTGGAACCGCTGGTGGTGGTCTCGGAGAGGAGGCCGTCACTGGGACCTTTGAGGGACTTCGAAAACCGGCGTCGAACCCGGGCAGGCACTTTTTTCGATCACGAGGACATTGAAGAGCTAAACCCGATGCTTTTCAGCGACCTCCTTCGAATGGTGCCTGGTGCCCGGGTGGTTCCTTCCGGTCCGTACGATTACTCCATTCGGCTGCGGGGCGGATGCACGCCGGTCCTTGTGGTGGATGGCATGCCCCTTTCGACGTCGGAGGGCGCGGACCACCTCATCCAGGCCATGAACCTGCGGACTGAGCCTACCCCCCGGACCAGCCCCCCCGCACCGACCCCCAGGGACTGACCGGCCTACCTCGCCGGCAGCACCCTCGCCTCGGTGGGGGCCAAAGGCATCACCTTGAGTCCCACCACAAAAGCAAATCCGATTGCGCCGATGACACCCAGGGTTTGAAGCATCTCGAGGGGGCTGATGGCATAGCTCACAACCCCCTCCGCGAGTACGGCGTCTGCGATCTCCCAGCCGGGGAACAGGTCGGGAGGATGAATCAACCCCGGAATCACAATGAGGAACCGCTCGAAGAGGACCCCCACCACGACCAGAACCGATGCAAAGACCGTCCACCGAATCGAGGTTCCGGTCCTCTTGATGAAGAGAATGATGGCTGGGACCACGCACCCCACAAAGATCAGCCCCAACCAGAACATCCAGCTGTGAATCCCTCCGAATAGGAAGAACATCCCAGCCTCGTGGGAGTAGGCCAGGTATGCACGGTGGGCATTCTCGATAAGCAGCACGTAGAAGGTCACGACGATGAAGATCGAGAGCAGGCGCCGCCCCATCCAGATGATAAGGTCGTCATCCAGGTGTCGTTTCGTGGCCCGAGAGAGGCCGACGATGACCAGAATCATCAGGGCAGCTCCGGAAGACAGAGCGGCTGCCACGAAGCTGGGCGGAAGGAGAGAGGAGTTATACAACTCTCTGGGTACAAAAGCGAAGATGGCGCCGGTACCCGTGTGAGTTCCGATGGCCCACAGCACCACCACCAGAGAGGTGATCTTGGTGAGGGTGCCCTTCTCTTTGAACAACGCCCACAGGTAGAGCACGCAGATCATGATGTGCCCGGAGTACAGGGCCGGGTTGATGGAGAACATGGACGTCGGATTCACGAAGGTGAACGGCTTCGTGAAGACCCGGTCGATCCTGCCCTGGTCCGTAAAGATGGAAAGCAGTCCCGCGATCAGAAACAGCATGGCCAGATAGGCAGCGATCCGGGCAAAAGGTTTGTACTCCATCTTCCCGAATACACCGTATAAACCCGACACCACCAGGGACCCGGCCGAGAGGCCGATATAGAAAATCGCCATGGAGATCTGCAGGCCCCATGGAACCCGGTTCGTCATCCCCGAGAGGTAAAGGCCGTTCTCGTTCATGATCATGGTCGCGACGAACCCACCCAGCGTGGCCGCGGCCAGGAGACCCACGGTCACCCGGTAGGAGACCGACTTCCCTTCGATCTTGGCAAACTGGACATCCATTGGGATTCCCTCCTAGAGGCCCAGGTAGTAGACCTTCGGTTGAGTGCCAAAGTCCTCCCGAATTCTCTTTGTCCCTCCCCCGGCCACCAGCCGGGAGACTTCGCTTTCTGGATCGTTGAGATCTCCGAAAACCAGGGCCTCCTCCCCTTCCCTCCTGCAAGCCTCCACGCAGGCTGGCCGTCCCCCGCCATCGATGAGGTGAGCACAAAAGTGACAGGACTCTGCCACACCGTGGGACCTGCGGGGATACCCCTTGTTCGGCCAGTCCGGGTTCTCCTTCCAGTTGAAGAACCGGGCATTGTAGGGGCAGGCAATCATACAGTACCGGCATCCGATGCAACGGTGGTGGTCCACCAGGACGATACCGTCCTCCCGCTTGTATGTGGCCTGCACCGGGCAAACCATCGCACAAGGGGGATCGTCGCACTGGTTGCACAACAGGATGACTTCTTTCTCCTCCAGTCCAGCTGACTCATCCTTGGGGTGCAGGGTAGCTTTTCGGATCCAGTGCACGTCCCAACGTCGGTCTCCGTGGAAGGCGACGTTGTTCTCCTGCCGGCAGGCATCCATACATGCGGTACAGCCCTCCCGGCACCGGGTCAGATCGATGACCATGCCCCACTTGGTCCCGGCGAGGGTGCTCGGGACCTCAGCCGCTTCGCCCGCACATGAGCTCAGGACGGGCAGGCTCAAAACCCCCGAAGCCCCAGCCACGACGGCACCGCTCTTCTTCAGAAAGCCCCGTCTGTCCATTACTCACCCCCTCCATCGTGCTCCTCGAGGTCCTGGAGCTCCGACTCCGTCAGGTAGTAGTGGCAGCCCCAACAATCCAGGGAGACGCTGGCCTTCTCATGGCACCGGTCGCAGAACTGGTCCCGGTTGTGATGACAGTCTCCACATCCGGCCAAGGTGATTCCACCCTTGAGCCCCGACCGGATCACGTCTGAACGGGCTTCCTTCAAAAGGTCCATATGCCGATATCGCATGTACTCCGCATCTCGGAGGCATGCCTCCCACCTTGCGTCGGGATCCTCCAGAAACACCTCCGGCTCGGCGGCCCAGAGGGGTTTCAGGACGCTCAGGACCACGGGAAGAAGGATCAGGCCTGCAAAAACGGTGGCCCAGGTGCCTCGGTTCTTCTCCGTAAGTACCGTGCTTCGTTTCATGATGGGGCCCCCTTCCCGGCTTCACGGCCGTACCGCTCTGCGAGGACCATGGCCGTAGTCCGATAGAGCATGTGGGCGAACTTCGAATAGGGGAGGTAGACAAGGAGTCCGAAAACAAAAACCAGGTGGACGAAGTAGGCCACGTGCCGATGTGGGGCCATTCGCAGTAGGTGAAGGACCTCCGTCGCGAACCCACTTGCGACGACCAGGAAAATGGACCAGACCAAAAGCCAGTCGAAGTAACTGCTGGTTCCAGCCAGATGCCCAAAGTAGAGCCTCTCCCAGATCATCAGGAGCACACCGGAAAGCACGGCGAGACCTCCAATGTTCGCCAGAAGCTTCCATGGGCTCCAAAGGCTGAAGGGGTAGACGAAATCACCCCGGATGAGGGGGTTGAAAGGGCCTGTGATGACCATGAGCGTCACCACGGTCAGCGCAATGAATCCAAAAAACACGAAAAAATGAGAGATGGACCTGCTGTGGTCGGTCTCGCAGGTGGTAAACCGATCGTGGTTGACCACCTTCAGGAGCACCGAGCCGAGGCTGGCGAACACTCCCCTCACCGGCTCTGGGTTCTCCCCCCACACCCTGGATTGTTTCAGGCCCCTGGCGAACCTCCACACTCCTATCACCGCAGCCATAAGGGCAAGTAGGCTAAACAGGCCGAAAAAGCTGTTCAGGAGCCAATGGGGGAACATGGGAGCGAAGGAGTAGACGATGGAGTCCCCCATGGGTACCGAAAACCCCAGCGCCTGCCCGATTCCCTCCCTGTAACGAGTCGCCAGCCCCAGGAGGATCGCAGGGATGGCCAGAAGGATCGGTATGTACTTGGGATGGCTCACCCACTTGGCCAAGAACCCGGGAAAGGCGTAGTGGAGGATGCACTGCTGTCTTACGGCCCCTAGTACATCTCCGGGGCGGGTCTGACGGGGGCAATTGGTCGAGCAGTCGTTACAGTGATGGCAAAGCCAGACATCGGGGTCCGTGAGGAGGCGGTCCTTCATCCCCCATAGTGCCCACGCCATCTCTTTTCGCGGGAAGGGGTTGATGTGGGGCGATAGAGGACAGGCGGCAGAACAATTCCCGCACTGCATACACTTCTTCAGGGAGTCGCCGCCGCTTCGTCTCAGCGCCCTGATGAACTCAAGGTCGGGGTCGACCCTCACTGGTCGGCCATTGGTTGATGGGTAAGGAATGCCTGAAGGAGCTGCTCCGTCCTCAGTTGCAGGTCCTGCGGGCATGGCGATCTCGGAAGTCTCCATGGGCGTAGCTCCTCCGGGTGTAGCTCCTCCGGCTACCACCGTGAATAGCTCCCCGACCCCAACTGCCGCGGCCCCTTACCAGTCTGCCCCGGGACGGAGGGCGAACCGCACCTATGCGGCCCGTCACCCCTCCCGGGGCAGGTCACCTTAACCCATCACATGCCCTTGAATGGGTTGTAACCGATCTCGTCGATGAGATCGTTGAACTTCTCGAAGATCTCCGGAAGCTTCCAATACTCGTCGATCTGAAGCTGGTGGAGCTCGACCCGCTCCACGTCCATGGCCATTTGCTCCAGCTTCTCCCGAACGTTCTTCTCCCGGACAGACGCCAACTCACTCCCTTTGATGAAGTGACACTGGTAGTCGTCCCCGTATTTACATCCGAGCAGAATCACACCGTCGAAACCCGCAGAAACAGCCTGGGTGACCCAAACGGTGTTTACCGATCCCAGGCACCGGATGGGGATGACCCTGATCCATGGACTCCCCTTCAACCGGTTCTGACCCAGGAGGTCCAGGGCCGGGAATGCATCGTTTTCGCACGCCAAAACCAGGATCCTCGGTTTTTCGTCCCATTCCTCCGGAACCTCCACGGCCTTGATCATCTCGCCGACGATGTTCACCGAGAAGTCCTTGAAGGAGATGATCCTCTCGGGACAAGCGCCCATGCAGGTGCCGCACCGCCGGCACCGAGTGGCTTGGAGAAGCGGAGTTCCGTCTTTCTCCTCGTTCAGGACGCCGAAGGGGCACTCCTCCGTACACCGCTTACACTTGGTGCATCGGGACATCATGAAGTCGGGATACGACCTGTCACCGGCCCTCGGGTGTACTGCTTCTCCCCGGGAGGTCATCTCCACGCATTGGATCGCCTTCAACGCCGCCCCGGTGGCGTCTTCCCGGCTTCCCAACCCATCCATCGGCTCCCTGGCAGTGCCGGTCGGGTAGATCCCGGTTCTCCTGCTCTCATAGGGGAAGCAAATGAAGTGGGAGTCCGGAAAGTTGTATTCCAGCGAAGGAAGATCCGGACCCTGTCGATAACCCAGGTTAAGGATCTCGGTGCCCTCATGATGTCCGAGTTCCTCAATGGCCTGTGCGGCGGCCTCCTTTTTGGCCTCCGAATCCCCTTCCACCACGGTGACCTTGGCATCCTCCAGGAGCCGGACGGCCTCACCATCTGCGGCGTTGGGGATCATCCCAGCGGCCAGGACCACCAGGTCCACCTCCACCTCGATTTCCTCGCCAACCATGGTATCCCGGGCGGTGATCCTTAGCCCACCGTTCCCGTTCTGGGCCACCTCAGCTACCTCGCCCCGGGTCAGGAAGATGCCCGGATCGTCCTGAGCTTCGCGGTAGAAATCCTCGTAAAGGCCCGGAGTCCGCATGAACTCGTAGAAAATGAACGCCTTCGAGCCCTCATCCCCCGACCGCAGGTACATGGCTTGCTTCAGAGAGGTCATGCAACAGATGGAAGAACAGTAGGAGTGGCGGTCCTTCTGCGTGCACCCGCCGCATTGGAGGAAGGCAATGCTCTTGACGTCCCGTCCGTCGGA
>JBDHGR010000219.1:0-9433 GCA_039589815.1 Gemmatimonadota bacterium
ATCTCGCGGCCGATGGCTAGAGGCGGTATCAGACCACCGGAGACAACCTCACCCAGGCGAGACCTCCAGCATCGCGTTCACACACCGGGTCTGAGCCGGATACCGTAGCTGGATAGCCTACCCTCTCCCGGACCGGAAGGTGAACACCTTTAATTAGTACTCCGTATCGGAGCTGTGCTTCTCCAGCAGGGCCTGGAAGCGGGGATGCTCGCGGGAAGGTCCCGGGGTTCGCACCGTTCGGGGAGTTGCCCGTGTGGAGGAAAACGCCGGGGTTGATTAACCGACGTGTCCCCGGTGAGAGGACCCGATCAAACAGGAGTAATACTCGGTGTTCGTGCCAGCCCCAGAAGATCAGACCCAGCCTACCTCCAATGCCGAAGGGGTCCTACCGCTTGAGTCTCTTCTGCATGGCTTCGGTCCTGGTCCTGCCCTCCTCCGTCCACACCGGGTCGGTCGGATCATTCGCCACAGCCCAAGCCAGGTAGAACATGAGCCGTGCAGCTCGGGCCAGTTTATCCGAGTCGGCCCGATCCACCTCGTCGTCGGGGGTGTGGAGATCCGGGTGGAATCCGCTGTTGAACATAAGGACCGGGACCCCCCTGGCCATAAAAGGAAACTGGTCGCTGAACCGTATCAGGTCGAGTTCGGGCATCTGGAGACTGGGCCTGACTTGAAACCCCAGCTCGGGGTGGCCTTCCAGAACCTCCCGAAACACCGCCCCTAGGCTGCTATACGTCTGTCCAAAGACGAAGATTGAGTCGGGCCCGTTTCGGCTCAGCATGTCCATGTTTAGGCTCGCGGCCGTGGAGCTGGCCGGAGCCGGTCCCTGCTTCGCCAGGTGGGTCGATCCGAGGAGACCCATCTCCTCGGCGCTGACGGCGGCGAAAACCACAGACCGAAGGGGAGGTCCCGGAAGGGCTGCGAAGGCCCGGGCCGTCTCCATCAAACCCACCGTTCCCGATGCGTTGTCGTCCGCCCCATTGTAGATGGAATCTCCATCCTCGTTAGGTTGGCCGGGGGGCTCGTGATCGAAGTGGGCCGTGAGAACCACTCCGTCCAGGTCTTCCGATCGAGCCCCCGGGAGGCGGGCCAGTACGTTGGGAGCCATGATGGTTCGCGTCGTAACCTGCATTTCCAGGGAGACGGTGAGCCGGGCGTATTGGATGGTCTCGATGGGGTCATTCTCCGGCACTCCGGCACCGGCGAACTCGAAGATCCGCTGTACCGTCGACACAGGAAAGAGCAGCATCGGCGGGCCTTCAAGCGTCGGATTGGCGGCAATCTGCTCAGCCAAAACGGGCATCATTTCTGAGGGGAGCTGAGCAGGGAGGATCATTCCGACAGCCTCAGCCCCGGCTTCCAGAACGTTCTCCATCCAGCCTCCAAAACGGAGAGCTTCGGTGATTTCCCCCATCCCCATCATGGGCCCGTAGGTCAGTACCAGGGATCCCTCGGGAAGGGAGCCCGGGTTGGCCCGGTACCAGTCGTAACCCACCACCGGAGCGAGGGCCACTCCGGTAATCTCCGGCGATTTCAGGGACGGTGAGATGGCGAAGTCCTTTCCGCAGGTAAGCTCGAGGTTCTCACCCCCTGCCTCCAGAATCATGCGGGTTTGAGCGGGATCCAGCTCGGGAATCCGAATTGGATAGTCATCGATGAAATCGCCGTTCTCGTCCATGGGCTCGAGCCCCATGGCGGCGAATTCTCCGGCGATATAGCGTGCGGCAGTCCAGATCTCCGGCCTCTCCGAGCCCCGCCCCATCAGGCTGTCGTGAGCGAGAACCGACAGATGCTGGAGGGAGGTTTCGGGGGTGATGACCGAAGCTGCCACGGCCAGAATGGCCTCGGTCACCTCGGCGGGAGGAGAGCCCATCACTCCCGACGGATCGGGGGTGGACGTGGCGCAACCCACCAGAACAATCAGTGCAGCAGAGACCAGGAACATCCTGGAAGACATGGTTCGCTCCGATCGAGAGATGTTTTTTTTCGCCAGGAGCAGTCCCAGGTCGTTCCCCACGGTCCGGGTCAGATGATCCGGTGAGAGAATACTGCCCGTTCCAGCCCAGTCAGCCACCAAGGAGAATCATGGGTTGTGGGTAAGGCGTGGGCAAGGATTGAAGGAGTGGATTAGCTATGGGGCAAGGATTGGAGGTGGATGAGTAGTGGGTTGAAACCGTGTATCACCAGCGAGCTGTGGTAATCTCGCGGATGAGCGCTGGAGGTGGTATCAAACCAGGGGGATCAACCTGCCAAGTGAGATACCGGAAGCATCGCGTTCTGTCATGGGTTCTGAACCAGATACCACATCCGGGTGGCCTTCACTGGCCGACGCCTTACGCTGATCTTGCTATGAGGTTCTGAGGCGCCCCAGCCAACCACCCGTTGCCGAAACATGCACCGAGTGGCCTGGACTTCCCCGGGGCAGAAGACGACTATCGGATGCGCTTGAGGTACTTTCCGGTGTCCACCTCGATGTCCTCTATGTGGAGCGGTTCAGGGGTGGTCTGCACTCGCAACTCGACGGTCTCCGGATAGTGGACCTGCACCGGGGTGCCCTCCAGGAACTCCACGTCCACCCGCTGGTTGGGCTCCATGAACCGGCCGAAAGATCCCAGGCTCTCTTTCGCCAGGGCGACCAGCTCGAAGGTCTCCGGGTGCATGAAGAAGCACAGGTCGCCGTCATCATAGAGGTATTCCATCGCCTGCCGCTGGAGTTCCACCTCCTCGAAGCGCTCATTCTGGCGAAAGCGCCGTTCCGTCATTCCGCCCGTCTGAACGTTGCAGAGTTTTGCATGCACAGCACCTTGCATCTTCCCTCCCCCGGCGTGGTACTCGGCCTGGATGACGCGGAATACTCCGTCGTCTAATCGGATGACCATCTTCGGGCGCATCTCGGAAGCTGGTATCATGGTACGACCTCACTGATGGCGATAAGCCAAATGAGCCCCCCAGCCGCAACAACAGGTAAAACCGAGAGCTTGGATGCCACGTTGATGGCTCCGGTGAGAGTAGACTGCCCCAGCCGACCCTGCGTCGCCTATCCGTTCTCAGTCAAATTTCCAGTTCACAATGGGAAGGAAGGAGAACCGCTCTTTGGACCGGATGATGTTGATGAGGCCGATCTGCACCCCATGGAGATCCTCAGCGAAGTTCACCAGGGACAATTGAAGGCCGGCGAAGTCATCCGCTCGGTTGAACGCTGCACCCCACTGAAACCCTTCGCCTGATCCAGCAATGTTCACGAATCCAGTCTGTAGACCCACAAACTCACCGCGGGTAACGTTGACGACGTTGTCATGCCACCCTTTTGCGTTGCCATCTGTGAGCCCCACGAAACCGAGCTGAACTCCCTTGAAATCCTGATCTGTGCGGTTGATGAGCCCGAGGTCAAGACCGGTGACGTTTCGGTTCACCCCATACAGGAGGTTCAAGCGAAGCCCTTTGATGTCCGCGTCGTCGTCCACGAGTTGGATCGTTGGTCCGATAAGAGAGATTTGGATTGGCTTTTCTTGAGCCCATGAGGAGCTCGGAACGAGGGAAACAGCAACCAGGATCGCGCCTGAGAACACTGCCACTTTGGTTAGCATTAGGATCTCCTTGGAGGTCTGGATACTCACCTATGTAACCTCGGTAATAGACTGCCAGCCCAGTCAGCCACCGATGAGCAAGATTTGAAGTTTGGAAAGGATTATGCAAGGACGTGAAGTCGAGGACTGGAGGGAGGTACCCGTGGATGACCTGACTGATTAACCCGCGTATCGCTGGCGAGCTGCGGCTATCTCGCGGATGAGGGATAGAGCCAGTATCAGACCACCGGGGTCAGGTTCTCCTGTAAGGCCCCGGCGATTGCGGGGTGAGCTGGACCTGGTTTCGTTAATAGGGTGCTGGTCAACCTGACCCGCCCTTTACCATGCTCCCGAATCCTAAGCCAGACCATCGAACCTCGGGAGAAGTCCTCACCTGCTCAACTCTCCGGCGACGCGGGCCATGACTGCGGCCAAGGACCGCTCCCAATTCGCAAGTGTGGATTGGAGCATCGCGTTGTACGTAATCGCACGATACGTGGCCCTCTCTGCATCGGGGTGATCCTTGAAACGGCGGAGGAGACCCAGCTCCGAAGGGTCACGGGTAGGATCAGCGGGAGAGATTAGCGCGGAATCGCCTCCGCGGAGAGCGGCATAGGAAATCGCGGGATCAAACGCCTACATGTCCCACCCCACTTCACCAAGAGGGTCCTTTCCACGCCGCATTACGGTGTCAAGCACGCGTTGGAAGCTGGTGACTTGCGTGTAGTACGTCAGAACTGCGTCTCTCGTTGTCGGTTCTTGGATGACCCTGAGGTTTCCTGTGCTTTGGAGTTCGGCGATTGTCGGCGAATTGGGCGTCACGTAAGCATCCCGGGTCGCGTCGCTGAAGTAGCGAGCGACCAAGGTGTCCGGGGCACCTGCGGGGCGATGCCTCAGGAGGGCAAGGAGCTCGCGGGCTCCACGCTCACCAGCCTCAGCGCTGCCCCTGTATTCAGCGAGCACCAAGCTGTCTCCACGAAGATCGCGAGCGAGCCGCGATAAATACTGCGCCTCAAGGACGCGGTCCCCGCGCTCGGCAACCCAGCTGTCAAATCCGAGCGCTATCAATACGCCCAGGATGATGACCGCTATATCGCGGCCAAAGCTCCACGCACGAGTCTTCGCACCGAGGATCTTCACGGATCGTTCCCTTGGGAAGATGATTTGGCCTCGCTGGGGCGGTCGAACAAGCCCTTACGCTGGTGAAGGGCTCAATTCCCACCCAAACTCAGTTGAGTGTCAAGACTGGAGATGGCGGAAAGGTGTGGAGTTGGTTCTTTAGCCGGTTCGTTGGGAAAAGGATCACTCGGTTCCCGACCGGAGCGGCTGGTCTGGTCGGCTCCTTACGCCCACCTCAACGCTCCGTATCATCCCCGTGTTCTTCCAGCAGGGCCTGGAAGCGGGGATGGGAGCGGAGGGGGTGCCAGATGGGATCGATTTCAAGGGCTGGAACCGAAGTCCAGGAAGGAGGCGGGAGTTCTTCCTCAAGGATGTCTATCGCTCGGTCATGTTCTCCGAAATGGGCCAGGATTCGGGCAAGGAGGATACGGGCCGTTGTAATACTTATTCTCCACCCCCGTCCTCCGCGAAAACCTCATCCGCCTTTCGGCTGTTGACTTCTTGACCTTCGCCCGCGGACCGCGGGATCATGGCCCCATGGCTCGTTCTGGTTTTTCGTGCCCTCAATGGCAAGGCTCCATCCCGTGTCCGTCCTTTTCCAATCTTCAATGGACACGCTGCCGCAGCATGTCGCCGCTAACCCTGCCCCGCCTCTTACAGAGGACTTCACCCTCAGTTGAGTATTGGAACAGGACGGGGTCGACCCGGATCAACTTTCGGAGACGAGACCAGTTCCAGGAATCTGTCCAGATGGCAGAACCTGTCACGTGGAAGGGGAACGCTCACCAGCGGGACTGTGCCGTCAGGCTAGATCTCTCCTTAGGTCCACCAGAATCGGCTCATCCGACAGCCCGGGTTTCGCCGGCTGCCACCAGGAAAGAAAGTCTGGCCTCGCTGGACTCGTGTGCAGGAACGGGACTACTGCAGTGCGTCATCTGCCTCCATTTCCTTTCCGCACGCTGAGCAACGCAAGTCACGCCTATCAGGACACTGCGCTGCGAGTGGCTACCTGCTAAACAGGAATATCAGCCGAAAAAGTCTTGGGACGTTGCCCCGGCAACGAGATTCTCTTCGATGTGTCTGAAGTTCTGCATATCGGCGTTCACCACGTCCAGTCCGTGCTCGAGCACGTAAGCGATGGCACGTTGAAACGGACTGAGGGAGTTTGTTTTGAAATCCTCGTCGTAGACGTGGTCGAAAGCGGTCGGGTCGCCCTTGCCGTAGGAGCTCATGGGAGCTAGGTAACGGGCCGTCTTCATGCCGACCAGTCCGATTCCGGCTTCCCGAGCTCGTGTAAGAAACGGCTGGAGATCGATAAGAGTGGAAGCGTCTTGCTCGATCTCCTTCGTGGTCCAGTCGTACCAACCGAGGGGTGTGATCCCGACCATCGCCACATCATACCAGCCGGTCTCGATCGCCGCCTCCAAGACCGCTGCTGCGTTCTTGTGAGTACTCAGCCCGAAATGGCCCACTTTCCCAGCCGACCTGGCATCGAGAAAGGCCTGGTAGACCTCCTCGCTGCGGACGAGGGTCGGATTCTCGACACCCATCAGATAATAGGCATCCACATATTCAGTCTGAAGATCTCTCAGGCTTGCATCGAGAAGTCGTGTCCAGAACTGGGCCGCAGCCACGGCCTGTTCACGGGTCACTGAAGCATCGGGTTCAATGCGTGCGGGGGCAAGAATTGCCTTCGACGCAACCCAGATGTCGTCCCGATGAGCACTCATGAATGGAGCGAGGTAACGTTCACTCCCCTTATAGTAGACATCAGAGCCGACATCGAAATGGTTGATTCCTGCCTCAAAGGCACGATCCAGCAACCGCACCGCCTTGCCGCCCACCAACGCAGCGCCGCAGCCGAAGACCAACCGACTAGACATGAAGTTGGTCCGCCCAAGTTTGCGGTAGGTCATCGTCGACTGTTCATTGCGGTGGATCAGCTGGGGGGATTCAACCGGTTCATCTATCCGCGAATGGGACAGAAGGGCTGATCCACCGACCGCCGCAGCCGAGAGCTTGATGAACTCGCGCCGGTGTATCACGTCGCGTGCTTCTTTCTTACTCATCGTGATACCCCCACGAGATGGTTGAAGTCGACCGCCGTTTGAATGGCTACTTCCCGATCTTCGACACCTGTCACGCCACCAACCAATCGGTGCTTCTGGAAAATCACATCATAACTCCCACCCATATCACAGGTAACCAACTCCACACCGTCCGCCGTCACACGCTCGAGCCCTTCTCCGTATAGCTCTGCATGCTCGATGTAGCGGCCTATGGCGTCTCGCGCGGATTCGGGAGAGTCACGTCGCGAGAGAAAAGCTGTCACGACGGTTCCGGATTTCGTGTACTCCGCGATATATGTGTTTCGCATGAAATCGAGGGCCATCGCGTCGACCAAAAAATACTGTTCCGACCCGGGTACCCGGTCGTCTTTCGGCAACGCTTCGAGCCCCCAAACCGGCTGGCCGTCATCTCGAAGAAGATCGGTCACTTCTCGGGCCATATCCAGACCATAATCCTGGAGTTCATCCGTGGTGTCCGATGCAACGATCTGGACGTAGTACTGCCCCTTCCAAATGTAGTAGTTGGCTCCCGTCCGGTAGGCTTCCCGACCGAGTTCGACGGGGGGTGCTCGTCTCGTCCGCTCTCCCGAGAAGACACCGAAGGCATGGGTCGGTGTACCCATATCGTAGACAGAAACGTCGACGAACTGCCCTCCCTGAGTGTCTCTCTCGTAGCTGGCAAAGGTCATCTCGACCACGTCGTACGCCAGATAGAATTCCGCACGGCCGTCGATTTGTTCATAGAGGTTCTCTGCCGTGAACTGCAGGACGCTGTCATCATAGAGCTTCCAGCCCTCGGGAGTGAGACCGAACAGCGTAGCCGAAAGGCTTCCTTTTTCTGTTGCGGTTACTGCAGCAGAGGGAGTTCGCTCTTCATCCTGGGCCTGGCAACCAGCAGCGATGATTAGGACAAAGAGCATCCCGGCCGGTGGGCTCTTGCTGAAGACCCGAGCCATTGGATTCACTAGGGGATCTCCTCCACACTCCAACTCTCGTTGATACTCGTCCACGTAGCCACCTTTTGCTTGAGGAAAGGCCGCCGGACGCTCCCCAGCGTTTCTCCCCTCACCTCGATCTCGTTGACGCTCCTTGGCTGTATGCCGACGATACCGATCTCGCGCTCACCGCGATAGCGGTCAGCGAGTGCAGCTTTCAGGCGTTCCTCTTGATCCATGTCGGATGACCCGGTGAGAGACGACCGCCCCTTCCAGCCCAGTCAGCCACCAAGAAAAATCATGGGTTGTAGGTAAGGTGGGGGCAAGGAATGGCGCTAATGCCCCACATCATCATCCGCATCTTTCTCCAGCAGGGCCTGGAAGCGGGAAGACAGTTGGTCCGTTTTTCGCAGGAGAGAGGCCCGGAAGGGTTTTTCAGGTGTGTGGCCGCACAACTGAAAACTCGATCGGGACCTTCACACGAGGATACCTGGGAGGAAGACCATGTGGAAGAAAGATGAGGTAAACCCACCAATACCGGCCATGCCCGATTTTGAAGAAAAACCCCAGAACCCGGCCCCCCCAAGCCCGGCACCGATCCAGACAGAGCGGGCTACCATCGGGCGCTCAATCTCCGTTCTAGGCGAGGTCAGAGGCAACGAAGATCTCCTGATTCAAGGCCAAATCGATGGAACGGTGGACCTCAGAGAACACTCGGTCACCGTCGGTCCGGAGGGCCGGGTAAAAGCCAATATCACGGGTCGTGTCGTTGCCGTGAAGGGCGAGGTAGAGGGGAACCTGCATGCGGAGGAGCAGGTGATTCTTCGGAGCTCGGCAGAGGTCCAGGGTGACATCACCGCACCGCGTGTTGTTCTGGAAGACGGTGCCAGTTTCCGAGGTCTAGTGGACATGGGGGACCCGGCCCATAGTGAAAAAAGTGCCACCGGAGGGTCCTCTTTGCAGACCAAGAAAGCATCGGACCCCACAAAAAACAAACCGTCAGACTCGGACGGGGCGGCCTGGGATTCGGGAAAAATGCCAACAGGAACAAGAGCAGCAGACCCCGAGACGGGGAAGGTGGCCGTATCCTAGGTAAACTGGTTGCCTCGGATCGGGCACCCGCATTCAGAGGCCGGCAGTTCCGACGATGCGGAAGAAACCGTCCCGGCTCCGGTGGAGCGGGCCGCTCCAGGGGTCGCCTCCCTCCTAGCAGGCTTGACGCCAGACGGATCTCTTTCGGTTCTGGACTTGGGATCCGCGTCGGAGTCCAGTTTCCAGCTTTATGCTCAGTTTGCCCGGCGAATCCAGTTTGCCGATATCCTCGTGGGTCCATCTTGCCCCGAAGGTTTTTCCGCAAGACTTGAGGCATTGGGGCCTGATCGCCACCCGCAATTCGATCTAGTCCTGGCGTGGAACATTCTGGTTTGGCTCCGAAAAGAGGACCGCCCGGCGCTTGTGGAGGGCGTTGGTGCATGGCTCCGGGCTTGGCGTAATGATAGGGTGAAGTCATCCCCTACCGGAGTCGCTACCCATGAAGTACCCGAAGCGGAGTCAGTACAAGTACGCCAAGTCCCGATACCGGATCCGGAATTGACCTGAGTTCGAAGCCGGTCTACGGAATCGTGGTGACCTGACCGTCTGGCTTTCGGATGCTGCGCTCGATGCCTGGCAAGCTCCGCCCAGCGGGAAACCGGGCGGCCAACGCATCTACGCGAACATAGCGATTGAAGCGGCGCTCACTCTC
>JBDHGR010000220.1:0-9108 GCA_039589815.1 Gemmatimonadota bacterium
CCTCTGGTGCTTCCAGCGGTTTGGCGGGGACATTCTGTCGACATTCCGTGAGCCACTTGGGACCGGTAGATGGGGAGTGGCTGGGGTCCGGTACGCCGCCTATAACATCGCGCTGATCCCTCCCCTCCTCTTCCCTGTCCGCCATCTCAAGAACCGAAAAGAGACCTTCTTGGCCGGTTTCCTGGCCGGGCCCATTGCTATGATCCCTGGGCTCCTCTTCTACCTGGCCATGGTAGGGCAGTACCCGGCCATTCTGGACCGTCCCGTGCCAGCCAACTTCCTCCTGGAGCTCCTCGGCTCCCGCGCCTTTCAGATCGCATTTCAGATCGTTCTCTTCGGTACCCTCATCGAAACCGGGGCCGGCCTCATCCACGGGATGAACGAAAGGATCGCCACCTGGTTCCGGGAAAAGAAGCTGGACATGCCGAGGCTGGCACGGCCGTCGGTTGCCGTTGGACTCCTTCTTTCCGGGACTCTCCTGGCTGGCGTCGGGTTGGTCGACCTCATCGCCCGGGGGTACGGGACGCTGACCTGGGTATTCCTCCTGGTTTACGTCGTCCCGGTGCTTACGGTAGGCCTCCGGCGAATCATGCGTCCGGTGTAGGGGCCCTCTCGGCCCCCTTCATCCGCGCCAGCTTCAAGATGGCCCCGATCCCGAAAGCCGGGCCCAGGGCCAAGACCGGAAACGTCCAGGCCCATCCGACCGCATCAGTGATGACGGGAAGCCCTTGGATGGTGACCATGGTGAGGAGGAAGCCCATGGATGTTTGCAGGGTCAGGGCAGTCCCAACGGCCTCCTGTGGAGCTACTTCGGTCACGATGGCACTGAACTGGGCCGAGTCGGCAACTACGAAGAACCCCCAGACCCATGTCAGGGGCACGAGGACCCAAAAACTCCACCCAAAGAGGAAGCCAACCCCCAGGGAACACACTCCGCTGGCTGCCATGGCAAGGTTGACGAGGCGTTCCCGGCCAATCCGATCAGCCGCCCAACCACCCCACACGCACCCCAATCCCCCGGCAGCGATGGCTCCGAAGGAGGCCAACTCCACCGCAGTGGAAGGTAGATCTCCAGTCCCCGCACCACCGGCGACCGAGGCGCTGGCCAGAAGAAAGGCCGGAACCCAAGTCCACATGGCGTAGAGTTCCCACATGTGCCCCAGATAACCAAAAATGGCCAGACGGGTCTGTTGGTGGCCTGCCACCCGGGTCACCAGGCCCCAGGAGAAGGGTGCCCGGGAAAAGGCGAACGGTCCATCCTGGTAGGCGGTGAGGACGAGCACACCACCTAGAACTGCGGCAAGGGAAGCTCCCCCCACCACCCAGGAGAGACTCAAGTCCGGAAGAGCCCTCAGGAGGTAGGGCGCTGCCTTCCCCACGGTCAGCGCACCCACCACGGTGCCGATGGCCAACCCCCGTCTCTCCCGGAACCAGGTGGCAATCATCTTCATGGCTGGTGGATAGACTCCAGCCAGAAAAAAACCCGTCATGAAACGAGCAGGGAGGGCAAAGGAAAGGGTGTTTGTCGTGAGTAGCAGGGCATTGGAGCCCGCCGCCAGGAAGGCGGTCGTGGCGAACAGCAACCTCGAGGGAAGGATGTCGGCCAGGTTCAGGAGAGCCACCACCGCGGTACCAGCCACGAACCCGAGCTGTACAGCCGTGGTCAACCAACCTAACTCCGATCCCGAGAGGCCCCATTCGCGCTGCAGTTCGGGGCCGATGGCACTGGCAGTGAACCAGACCGACATGGCCAGGAGCTCGGCCAGGGAGAGGAGGGTAAGAACCCTCCACCTCCTGCCGTGGTCTTCGTTGGTCATGAGGTGGTTTCAGCCACGAAAGAGGTTCTTGAGCACGAACCAGACATTGGCCGGGCGCTCGGCAAGACGTCGCATATACCAGGGAAACCACGCCGGACCATAACTGATGAGGATCCTCACCGCCTCACCCTCTCGCGCCAAGCGGAGCTGTTCCTCTACCCTGATTCCGTACAGCATCTGAATCTCATGCCGCTTAGGTCCCACCGGGCGACCTCTCACCCATTCTCTGAGTCTTTCCACCAGAACCGAGTCGTGCGTTGCCAGCGCAACCATCTCCCCCTCCTCCAGCATCCGGGTCCCCAAACGAAAGAACGCTTCGTCCACATCCTTTCGTTTGGGAAATGCCACCTCCGGTGATTCAGCGTATGCACCCTTCACAAACCTGATGATTGGGGAAAGAGGAAGCAGATCCTGCAGGTCTTGGGGGCTGGACCGAAGATAAGCCTGCAAACAGAGTCCAACCTCAGAGAAGTCTGCCTTCTCCACACACCTGGAAAAGAGCCGGATCGTCGCCTCACGATAGGAGGAGTCCTCCATGTCGATCCAGACAAGGCTCCCCATCTCCCGGGCCTTGGCCACCAGGTCCAATAAGTGCTCCAGGGCAACTTCTTCCCCAAGGTCGAGCCCCAGCTGGGTCGGCTTTACCGAGATCTGGGCGTCGAGCCCGCCATATTCGATTTCGGTCAAGATTGCCCGATACTCCTCCACTACCGCACGAACCTCGTCCGGAGAGCGGACGTTCTCACCGAGGAGGGTGATTACAGCGCCGATCCCCTTCTCCTGGAGATCTTTGGCCGCCCCGAGGGCGTCCTTCCTCTCCTCTCCCGGCATGAAGCGCCTGACCGCGCTCTTCACGAACCTCCGGCGAGGAAGGGTTTTGGCAAGCCAAGGACTGCGGGACGCCCAGAGGAGGCCGGTTCTGATCATCCTCCACCCCTCCTCACCACCGGTCGGAGTTCTGGAAGGGCCCCGATGCCGGCCCCTTCAACAGCCCTGCGGAGATCACCCACCCGCCCACTCAGAAAGGCGTTGAAGCGCGCGAGAACCCTTTCGAGAGCCTCTCCCGTCTGTGCCACCGCGATGCGGTCCGATTCAGTCGGTGCATCCCTGGTGGAGGCCAATGAGAAAAGCTGCCTGGAGTCTCGGCTAACTTCGTTGACGGCGTCGGAGATCTCCCTGGCATCGGTCCGGACGGAGTCGGCCATGGTCTGGAGCTCCTGCGCTTGCGGGTCCCGACGCCCCCTCAGCAACGCCTCCAACCCCTCCAGCCCCTCCGTGACCGATTGCAGACGGGCTTGTAGCTCCTGGAGGGTGCCGACAAGAGCGAAGCCCTCCAGGACGACATTTCGTCTCTGGATTCGCACCTGAAGGGGGATCTCCACCCGGGGGTCCGGCAGAACCTCCAGCTGGCCAGAGGCTTCGGCATCCGCCACCCTAACCCGAATCCCAAACGTGCCAGGCAAAACCTCGGGGCCGGTCAGCTGAAAACGCCCGCCACTGGATTGGTCGTCGAAGGGGTTCGTTTCCCTCAGGTCCCAGATCACACGATTGAGACCGGCTTCCGCGGGTCCATCCAGAGAACGGATCACTTGCCCTGATGGATCCAGAACATCGACGGTGGCGGTCCCTCCGTCACTCCCCTGAGCCACGCTGTAGGTCAACATGGCTCCAGGAGGCCGGGTTTCTCCTCTGAACATGGCGTCGGCAGCAAAATGGTATCCATCCACCGCCGATGTGCTCCTGAGGTATGCTGGGGGTGGATCGAAAAGATGGACTGGAACTGCCAGGAAGCCCGTTGTCCCCGCCAGGGCCCTGAGAGGTCGGATATCATCCAGAATATGGATTGCGCGCCCGTGGGTGCCGATGACCAGGTCGTGGTCCCGAGGGTGGACGACCAGGGACCGAACGGGTGCAGGCGGAACGCCGTGACGCCAGAGAAACCAATCCTCACCCTGGTTCAAGCTCACGTACATGCCAAACTCGGTTCCGGCAAACAGGAGGTTGGGATTGACCGGATCCTCCTCGAGCGTATGGACGAACCCCCAGATCTGGTCCTCGTCGGCGACCCTCCGCCAACGACGGCCGTATTCTTCCACCCTGAAAATGTAAGGCTCCCAGTTGCCTCGGCGGTGGTCGTCGAACACCACCCATGCGACCCCCGCTTCATGCTTTGAGGCTTCGATATGGGGAACCCATGTCCCCTCGGGGACACCCCGTGCGCGCTCTCCCACCTCGGTCCAATCCCCTCCCCCGGAACGGGTTACGTGTACCAGCCCGTCATCCGATCCTACCCAGATGACCTCGGCCTCTACCGGACTCGGTGCAATGGTCACGATTGTCGTATGGTTCTCCGCCCCTGTAGCGTCCCGGGTGATCCCACCGCTTTCGCCCTGCTTTTGTTTCTCCGGGTCGTCGCTTGTCAGGTCACCGCTGATGATCTGCCAACTCTGACCCCGGTCCGGGGATTTGTGGACGAACTGGCTTCCGTAATATATGGACCCCACTTCGAAGGGATCCGTAGCGATGGCGGCATTCCAGTTGAAACGGAGCCTGACCCCATCAGGGGCCCAGGGACGGACCCCCTTCCGTTCGCCGGTTCGGAGGTCGAAACGAACCAGGCCACCTCCTTGAGACATGGAGTAGCCGAAGTTCGAGTCCGTAGGATCGATGATGGTGCCGAATCCGTCTCCGAACCCGACCTCCTGCCAGTGATAGTTCCGGATCCCCCCTGTTTCCCATAGATCGGACGGCCCTCGCCAGGATCCATTGTCCTGCATGCCCCCGTAGACGTTGTACGGGACCTCCGAGTCCACGCTGACATGGTAGAACTGACCCACCGGAAGGTTGTCCACGAATCGCCAGTGGTCACCCCGATCCCGGGAGATATAGACCCCTCCGTCTGTCCCGAGGTACATCAGCCGTGAATCGTTGGGGTTGACCCACAGGGCGTGGAGATCAGAATGCACGTCTCCGCTGATGTCGTCGAAGCTCTTTCCTCCGTCCTCGGATCTCATGAGCCGGGATTGGAGGTTGAAGAGTCGGAGTTCATTCTGAGGATCGACGAAAATATCCGTGTAGTAAAAAGGTCTCGATGCCACGCCCTGCTCAGCATTCACGGTTTCCCAGGTGGCCCCTCCATTATCGGAGCGGAGGAGGGCGCTCCGATCCGCCTCCACCAGGGTGTAGACCACGCTTGGGTCGTGCCTGGCTATGGCAAGGCCGATGCGTCCCAGATCGCCCTCGGGGAGACCGTCCTCCATGGAAACGCGGGTCCAGTTATCTCCTCCGTCGTGGGTGACGAACAGACCGCTTCCAGGCCCGCCCGACTCGAAGAACCAGGGCCAACGCCGGAACTCCCACATTCCCGCGAACAGCTTGTTTGGGTTGGAGGGATCCATGATGAGGTCGCTCACGCCGGTCCTCTCATCAATGAAGAGAAGCTGCTCCCAGCTGGCACCACCGTTCACGGTTCGATAGACACCGCGCTGGTCTCCGTCGCTCCAGGCAGGCCCCATCACCCCGGCATATGCCACATCCGGGTCGGTTGGATGGAGCACGATCCGGTGAATCCGCTCTGACTGTTCGAGGCCCAGGAGGGACCACGTCCGCCCCCCGTCCATGCTCCGGTAGATCCCGGCGCCCACGCCGGCGCTGTTCCGGGGATTCCCCTCCCCGGTACCCACCCAAACGATGTCGGGGCTGGCTTGAAAGACCGCTATGGACCCGATCCCGAGGACTCTCTGATCGTCGAAAAGCGATTCCCAAGTTTGTCCTCCATTCTCCGATTTCCAGAGCCCGCCGGTGGCAGCGCCCACGTACACGACGTTGGGATCCGCTTCGACTGCATCGATGGCCGCAATCCGGCCGCTCATGCCTGCGGGTCCGATGCTCCTGGCCTCCATGGCCTCCAGGAGTGCGGGATCGATCCCCTGGCCCTCGAGGCCCTGTGCGCCGCAAAGGAGGAGTCCGCATATGAGCAAAGAGAAACCGCCTCGGCGGCTCATGGGAGCGTAGTCAGGGAACATGCTCGGACTCCTGAGTGGTTGTGTCGGACAGTGATCGCGCGCCGAGGCAAGTCTATCCTTCCTGGACAATTCCAGCCATATTCGGCCCCGTCGAAAACGCCTGGCTCCCGGACCGCCCGAACTTGGTCCCGCGCTGAGCTCCTCAAGGAGGAACCCGATGTCCCTCGTGCGCTTTTCCCTTCCATGGGTCCTAGGACTTGCCCTCTTCTCCCCGATCCCCCTCAACGGCCAGGACCTGGATGACCTAAAAGAGGAAGTCTTGGCAGAGGTGTCCACGCCGGAGCTTCAGAAGCTGAGCCAAGAGATGGTAGACATGATCTACTCCTTCTCCGAGTTGGGCTTTCAGGAGGTCTGGACTTCGGACTACGTCACAGGGGTCTTGGAAGGAGAGGGGTTCTCCGTGGAGCGCGGGTGTGCGGGCATGCCCACCTGCTACGTCGGGACATGGGGATCGGGAAAGCCGGTCGTCGGGTTCATGGGAGATATCGACGGTTTGCCAGAGACGTCCCAAAAGCCGGGGGTTCCGTGGCAGGAACCGTTGATCCCGTTGGGTCCTGGACACGGAGAGGGGCATAACAGCGCTGCTGCAGTTGACGTTGTGGCGGCCATAGCCACAAAGAGGGTCATGGAGCGCCATGACCTGGAGGGCACTCTGAAGGTGATCCCGGGGGTGGCAGAGGAGCTCGTGTCCAGTCGGAACTACATGGTCACCGCCGGCCTCTTCGAGGGCATGGACGTGATGCTCTCAACCCATATCAGCAACAACCTGACCACGGGGTACGGGATCAGTGGGTCTGGCCTGGTCTCAACCATGTTCACTTTCACGGGTCGATCGGCCCATTCCGCCGGATCGCCCTGGTCCGGCCGAAGCGCGTTGGATGCGGCCGAGCTCATGGACATCGGTTGGAACTTCCGCCGGGAACACCTCCGGCTCCAACAGCGGTCTCATTCCATCATCTCCCACGGGGGAAACCAGCCGAACGTCGTGCCGTCGGAAGCCACCGTCTGGTACTATTTCCGGGAGTTGGACTACCCGCGTATCAAATCTCTCCACGAGCTGGGACAAACCATGGCAGAGGCCGCAGCCATGATGACGGGGACCACCGTTGAGGAACGCCCCCTGGGAGCGGCCTGGCCCTCGAACATGAGCAAGCCACTGGCCGAGGTCATGTTCGCCAACATGCAGACGGTAGGAATGCCGGAGTGGACCGAGGACGATCAGAGATTCGCCAGGGCTGTCCAGAAAATGCTGGGCAGGGACACGACGGGTCTCCGCACCTCCTGGGACCACAGGACACCATTGGTCTGCTGGAATCGCCATGGCTACCCCGATTGCCCACCAGGGCGCCAACTACGGATCCCGTGTCATCGCTCTGACCGCCATGGATGTGTTGCTCAGGCCTGATCTGGTAGAGGAGGCCTGGACCTACCATCGGGAGGTGACCACCAAGGACTACACCTGGGAGTCACTTATACCAGAGGGCACGGAGCCTCCCATTTTCCTGAACGCGGAAAAGATGAAGCTTTATCGGCCCCTCCTGGAACCATTGAGGTATGATCCGACCCGCTTCGATACGTACCTCGAGCAGTTGGGCGTGGTATACCCTGTTTTGGAGAAGCCGGCTGGTGCGGGGGTCGGGGAAGGAAAGTGATCGAAGCCCTTCTCCTTTCTGCCCTCTTCTTTCCCACTGACACCATCGTCTTCAGCGGGCGGGACCACCAACTCGACGTGTCTCCTCCACGTGTGGAGGAGCCTGAGATTCGCATCGACGGGTCTCTGGACGAAATGGTTTGGGAGGAGGCGGCCTCCCTGACCGGATTCACTCAGTACGAACCGGTGGAGGGGCTCCCCAGCACCGAGGAAACCGAGGTCCGGATCCTCTATTCTCCTGAGGCCATCTATTTCGGAATCAGAGCGTTCGATGCCCAACCCAACCTCATTCTGGCACGCCTTGGAGAACGGGATCGTGCCATTTTTGGAGACGATTGGGTCCGGATCCTCCTGGATACCTTCAACGATCAGCGCCAAGGGTACGTCTTCTACGTGAACCCCCTGGGGATCCAGACGGATGGGTACTGGATCGAGGGAATGACGCGCCGCCGGGGAAGCAGCAGCGGCGTATCCATCGACTACAATCCGGACTTCATCTGGGACTCCGATGGACGGATCACGGAGGAAGGTTGGACGGCGGAGATCAGAATCCCCTACGTCTCCCTTCGGTTTCCCCCTGAGCAGGACCAGGATTGGGGAATCAACGTTTCCCGGGAGGTGAAACGGAGGGGGTTCAAGCAGTCCTGGGCCCCCCTCACCAAAAACGTGTCCAACACCCTCTCCCAATCCGGGCACCTGGTGGGACTCAAGGATCTGAGCCCGAAGCGTTTGGTGGAGTTGAATCCGGTCACCACCGGAAAAAGGCTTGGCGAGGCCGGCCCAGAGGCTTTTCAGAGAGGGAGGGTTCAGACCGAAGCCGGACTCAACGCGAGATTGGGGATTACCCAGAATCTGGTTCTGGATGCCACGGTGAACCCGGACTTCTCGCAGGTCGAGGCGGATGATAGCCGGGTGACGGTGAATGAGCGGTTTCCCCAATTCTACCCTGAAAAGAGGCCCTTCTTCCTCGAGGGAGCCGAAACCTTCCAGGGCCCCATGTCCCTCGTGTACACCCGCCAGATTGTGGACCCCTCTGCAGGCGCGAAACTCACCGGTAAGGTGGGTGGCTTCACGGTGGGTTACCTGGGCGCCCTGGACGAGAGCCCCGAGTCTCTTTACGGGGGGGTGGGGAAGGCCCTCTTCAACCTTCTCAGGTTGAAAAGGGACGTGGGCCAGCAGTCCTCCGTGGGGGTCCTTTATACGGACAGGACCATGACCGAAGGCGGCAACTTCAACCGAGTCTTCGCCGGGGACACCCGCCTGGTCCTCGGCCAACAACATACCCTCAGCGCCCAGGCGGCCTTCAGTTGGACGTCATCCGAGGGGTTGGCATCAACCCCCAAACCCTCCTTCGTCGCTTCCATCGCCAGGACCGGCCGGGTTTTCAGCTGGGACCTGAACGTCCAGGACTATCACCCCGAGTTCCGGGCGAGGACCGGATATCTCAGGCGAATCGGGGAGGCTCAGGCCATCGGGAACGCTCGCCTGACCCACTATGGGGTGCCGGGGGCGGTTCTGGAGCAGGCCTCCCTCGGTTTCCGGGTGGAGGGGTACTTCGACCATGACGAACTGTGGGACGGCCGGGGTCCTTATGAAGCCGAGGTGCAACTTCTCC